>CAZPSO010000037.1:0-1207 GCA_964588895.1 uncultured Tessaracoccus sp. | reverse complement strand
ACCCGGTTGAGCAGGCCGTTGTCGCCGGGGGAGTAGATCCACAGCCAGATCATGGCGATCGCCACGGTGGCGGTCACGTGGGGCAGGAATACGGCGGTGCGGTAGATGCCGGTGCCGCGGATGCCCTGGTTGAGCATGACGGCCAGGATCAGGGCCAGCAACATCGAGATGGGGATACCGACCACGGCGATGACCAGGTTGTGCCACAGCGCCCGCCAGAACAGGGGGCTGTCCATCAAGGTGAGGTAGTTGGCGATCCCGGCCCAGCGGGGCGGGTTGAGGATGTCGTAGTGGGTCAGGCTCAGCACTGCGGCCACCAGGATCGGCACACCGGTCCAGATGAAGATGTGGATGGTGGCCGGCAG
Organism: uncultured Tessaracoccus sp.; assembly: GCA_964588895.1. Taxonomy (GTDB): domain Bacteria; phylum Actinomycetota; class Actinomycetes; order Propionibacteriales; family Propionibacteriaceae; genus Arachnia. Next base: position 842 of record CAZPSO010000037.1, on the reverse strand, counting down.
GGCGAAGATCCACGCCCAGGTGGCTTGGCGTTGGGCCAGTGAGCGCCCCCGCCGGCGGCCCGGGCGGCCGCCGGCGGTTGCTTGCCCGCGTGATGCGGTCAGGGAGGTCATGGATCAGATCCTTGTTTGAGCGTCCTCGGCAAGCGCGGCAAGTGCCTCGACTGCTTCGGCAGCGGTCTTTTGTCCGATGACTGCAGCTTCGATCTCGCCGGAGACTGCGCCACGAAGCTCCATCCACGCCGGGCTGCCGCCCTCGAAGGCGGTGGCGTACTCGAAGTTCTCCGTGATGTAGGTCAGCATCCGGTTGTCATCGATGATCGGATCCTCCAGGTCGGCCCTGGAAGGAACCTTGCCGACCTCCTCCACGGCAGCCAGCAGCTTCTCCGGCTGCATCATGTGCTCGATCAGTTCCTCCACCGCAGCCGGGTCGTCGGCGTTGGTGGAGACGGCAAGCAGGGTGCCGCCCTGGAACATCACCGGATCCCCGCCACCCAGACGTGGCAGCATCATCATGCCCATGGCCTCCTCGGTGACCAGGTCTGGGGTTTCCCGGGTCAGGCCCGGCCAGGCGGAGGAGTTGACCATGTCGATCGCGGCCCGCCTCTGCTGCCACGGACGCGGCTGGCCCTCGGCGGCCTGGACCTCGAACGAGGCGGTGCCATCGGCCACCAGGTCCAGCATGAACTGCAGCGCGGCCTCGCCGGTGCCGTCGGTGAAGGCGATGTTGCCCTCGGCATCGAACATCGATCCACCGTGGGCGCCGATCAGATGTGCCCAGACCTGACGCAGGTTCTGCGAGAACAGGTCGATGCCCACCCCGTCGTCGGGCTTGACCTCCTTCA
>CAZPSO010000036.1:0-15229 GCA_964588895.1 uncultured Tessaracoccus sp. | reverse complement strand
ACGGCTCTCGCCGTGGTAACCACGAAGTCATGATCCGCGGTACCTTTGCCAACATCCGGCTCCGCAACGAGCTGGCACCCGGAACCGAGGGCGGCTTCACCCGGGACTTCACCCAGCCCGACGCGCCGGTCACCACGGTCTACGACGCTGCGATGAATTACATCGCGAAGGAGACCCCGCTGGTCATCCTGGCTGGCGCGGAGTATGGTTCCGGATCCTCGCGCGACTGGGCAGCCAAGGGCACCGCCCTGTTGGGCGTGAAGTTCGTGATTGCCGAGTCCTACGAACGGATCCACCGCTCCAACCTGATCGGCATGGGGGTGCTGCCACTGCAGTTCCCCGAGGGTGAGAGCGCCGACTCGCTGGGGCTGACGGGTGAGGAGACCTTCTCCATGGAGGGCGTGCCCGCGCTCAACGACGGTCCGGTCAGGACCGTGAAGGTCACCGCGACGGTGCCCGAGGGCAGGGAGACCTCCTTCGACGCCGTCGTGCGCATCGACACCCCGGGAGAGCGCCAGTACTACCTGCACGGCGGCATCATGCACTACGTGCTGCGAAACCTGGCGGCTGCCTGACCACAGTTTGCGACTGCGGCCCGTCCCTCCACGCGAGGGGCGGGCCGTTGCCGTGAGTGGGCCGCGCCACCCGGCGCCGGGCGGAATTGGGACCGAACCTAGAATGGAGAGGCAGACCACCACGCTCGAAGAGGCCCGATGCTACAACTCGACCACGTCACCAAGTCGTACACGACAGGTGACTTCACACAGACGGCCCTGGACGACGTCTCCATCGCCTTCCGTGACAACGAGTTCGTCGCCATCCTCGGGGCCTCGGGCTCCGGCAAGACCACACTCCTCAACATCGTCGGCGGGCTGGACCACAGTGATTCCGGTGACATCGTCATCGACGGGATCTCCACCCGTCAGTACCGGGACCGGGACTGGGACACCTACCGCAACAACCGCATCGGGTTCGTCTTCCAGAGCTACAACCTCATCCCGCACCAGAGCGTGCTGGCCAACGTGGAACTGGCCCTGACACTGGCGGGCGCCTCCCGGGCCGAACGCCGGGAACGGGCCATGACCGCGTTGGTCGACGTCGGTCTGGCCGAGCACGCCCACAAACGGCCCAACCAGCTCTCCGGCGGACAGATGCAGCGGGTGGCGATCGCCCGCTCGCTCATCAACGACCCCGAAATCCTGCTCGCCGACGAACCCACCGGCGCCCTGGACTCGGTCACCAGCATCCAGATCATGGCGTTGCTGACCGAGATCGCCCGGGACCGGCTGGTGATCATGGTCACCCACAATCCGGAACTGGCAGCAGCCCACGCCACCCGGACCATCACCCTGAGCGACGGTGTCGTCGTCGAGGACACCGATCCCTGGCACCCCGGCGCAGAGACGAACGAGGACCGCTCGCGCACGAGGCGGACCAGCATGTCCTTCCTCACCGCGCTGGGGCTGTCGTTCAACAACCTCCTGACCAAGAAGGGCCGGACGCTGATGACCGCCTTCGCCGGCAGCATCGGCATCATCGGCATCGCCTCCATCCTGGCGTTGGCCAACGGCGTGGGCGCCCACATCAAGGGCATCGAAGAAGAAACACTCTCCATGTACCCGCTGTCCATCCAGCGGCAGGGCGTGGACCTCACGTCCCTGCTCATGTCGCCGGAGGGCAGACCGGCCACCGACCAGGGCGAGGCCGACGGCGACGACCGGGTGCGCGAGTTCAAGGTGCTGGACAGGATGCTGTCCAGAGTCAGCACCAACGACCTGATCAGCCTGAAGGAGTTCCTCGACGAGGGCGGCGGGGGAGTGGGCGAGTTCGTCAACGCCGTCGAGTACAACTACGACGTGACGCCACAGATCTACCTCCCTGACAGCGGCACCGGCGTCCACCAGGTTCACCCGGACTCCACGTTCAGTGCGCTCGGGTTCGGCGGCGGCATGGCGGCAGACACCCCGCTGGTGGCGGCCATGACCACCAGCGTCTTCTCCGAACTGGTCGGGGACCTGGGGCTGGTGGAGGACCAGTACGACGTGGTGGCCGGTGACTGGCCCCGCAGCGCGGACGAGGTCCTCGTGGTACTCAGCGAGCGCGGCGGCTTGAGCGACTACATGTTCTACGGCCTCGGCCTGCGGGACCGGACCCAGCTGGAGGCCATGGTGGAACAGCTGGTCAACGAGGAGGAGGTGGTGATCCCGCAGGACTCCACGTCGTTCACCATCGACGACGTGATGGGTGCCCGGTTCAGGCTGGTCCACGCCACTGACCACTACACCTACGACGAGACCTACGGGATCTGGACCGACCGCAGCACGGAGGAGACCCACGTCTCCGCGCTGGTGGCCGGGGGCGAGGAGCTTCGCGTCGCCGGCATCGTCAGGCCGAAGGCCGATGCCAGCGCCACACCCCTGGACGCAGGCCTGTACTACACGCCGATGCTGACCCGGCACGTCCTCGAGCAGGCCGCCCGGACCGAGGTGGTGCAGGCGCAGTTGGCCGCCCGCACCACCAACGTCTTCTCGGGTCGCAGCTTCGCCGACGACACGGCCGCCGACGATTTCGACATGTCGTCGCTGATCACCATCAACGAATCAGCCATCACCGAGGCCTTCACCGTCGACGAGTCACTGCTGAGCGTGGACACCTCGGCCCTCCAGTTCAACATGCCAGGGATCTCCATCGACCCGGCCAGCATGCCGGCCCTCGACCTGTCGGCGGTGGACATCAGCATCTCCGACGTGGTCCGGCTACCGGATCCCGACCCTGCACCTGACCAGACTTCCGGAGCGGATCAGGTCCTGGATCCAGAGGTCATGATGGATGCGATGTCGAGCCTGGTGGAGAGCTACGTCGCCTTCACGGAGACGAGCGGGCAGGTGGGGGCCGACGTAGCGGAGGTCCTGCCGGCGTTCCTCGACTCGGAGGAGGGCCGCGATGCGCTCACGGTGGTGGAGGAGGCGCTTTCCACCGACAGTGTGTTCTTCGCCGAGCTCCTGGAGGGATACCTGGCCTTCGCGACGCGGAGCGGGACGGACCCGGCCGATGTGGCTGTCAACCTGCCCCTGTTCCTGGCCTCCCCGGAGGGTGTAGCGCTCCTCGAGTCGGCCGCCGCGCCTGAGCCGGAAGACCCGCCCGGCTTCGTCGAGGACTACCTGCTGTTCAGCGACCAGGCGGGCCTGGACCCCCTGGACGTGGAGGGCACCTTCCCCCTCTTCCTGGGTTCCGAGGCCGGGATGCAGGCGTTGGCGGACTCCGGCATCACGCTCGACCTCTCGGGGGTGGAGCGGCAACTCCAGACGGTGCTGGGCGACTACATGGCCGACGTCATCGCCACCTACACCGACCAGGTGGCCTCGCAGATCACCACCGCCCTGGAGACGCAGGTCGGGGCGGCAATGGAGTCGGTCATGGGACAACTGGCCAGCACCCTGCCCAGCGCCATGGCCGTCGACGAGGAAGCGCTGGCCGGAGCCTTCCAGTTCGAGGACGACCCCGAGGAACTGACACGCCTGCTGGTGGCGATGACAGCGGCGGAACAGCACACCTACGAACGCAACCTCCGGCGGCTGGGCTACGCAGACCTCGACAACCCGTCCCAGATCGACCTGTACCCGATCGACTTCGACGGCAAGGGCCAGGTGATCGAGATCCTCGATGCCTACAACGACGACCGCCGCGCCGAGGGCAGTGACGAGCGGGTGGTCACCTACACCGACATCGTCGGCGCCCTGATGTCGTCGGTCACCGACATCATCAACACGATCAGCTACGTGCTGGTGGCCTTCGTCGCCATCTCGCTGGTGGTCTCGTCGATCATGATCGGCGTCATCACCTATGTTTCGGTGCTGGAGCGTCGCAAGGAGATCGGCATCCTTCGCGCCGTGGGGGCCAGCAAGGGCGACGTGGCACGCGTGTTCAACGCCGAGACGCTCATCATCGGGTTCGTCGCCGGGACCATGGGCATCGCCATCACATACCTGCTCACGTTCCCCACCAACGTCGTCGTGGCGGAGCGGTTCGACGTGGCCCGGGTGGCCCAACTGCCCTGGATCGCAGCCGTGGCCCTGGTGCTGATCAGCATGGTGCTGAGCCTGTTGGCCGGGCTGATCCCGTCGTCTGCCGCTTCGCGCAGGGATCCCGTCGAGGCACTCCGTAGCGACTAGTCCCCGCTTCCATGCCGCCCGCGGTTGAAAATGTCGGACCCAGGGCGTTCAATAGAACTTATGTTCGATGACGAAGTGATTCGAGTCTATGTACCACCAGGCTGGCCCGGTGCCGTGCGCCCTCCGGGTTCCGACGGGTGGATCCGCACTGCCACCGCGTTCCTGCTGGATTGTTGCCCACCGGAGTACAGGGGCTATCCGGTGATGATGAAGCACCCGGTGGTTCTGGCCCGATGTGCCAGGGCGCACGTCGAGAGCCAGATCGAATCCACCCGGCACGTGGTCTCGGTGATCCGCCCGGACCTGTCGGGTGAGGTCACCAGCCAGGTGGCCGACGATGCCGTGACGGTGCTCCAGAGGGAGGAGACACGCCTGGTCCGGGTGGCCCGTGCGGTGGCACTGGTGGACCAGGCCCTGCGCGATGTGCGCTTCGTACCCAGACTTTGATGAAAACCGCACTACTATTGCATCCATGTCATTGCTGGAAGGGATCCGTGGCCCACGCGACCTGCGCGCGCTGAGCAAGCGCCAACTCGAGGTCCTCGCCGAGGAGATCCGTGCCTTCCTCGTGCAGAAGGTGAGTCGAACCGGCGGACACCTCGGACCCAACCTCGGGGTCGTGGAACTGACCCTTGGCCTGCACCGAGTGTTCAGCTCGCCGCAGGACCCGATCATCTTCGACACCGGGCACCAGAGCTACGTGCACAAGATGCTCACGGGGCGCCAGGACGGCTTCGAGAACCTCCGCCAGCAGGGAGGCCTGTCCGGCTACCCGAATCCTGCCGAGTCCGAACATGACTGGGTCGAGAACTCGCACGCCTCCGCGGCGCTGTCGTGGGGTCAGGGTATGGCCAAGGGCTTCCACCTGCGCGGTGAGCAGCGCACGGTCGTGGTGGTAGTGGGCGACGGGGCGCTCACGGGAGGCATGGCGTGGGAGGCCCTCAACAATATCGCCACCCAGGAGCAGTTGCGCCTGGTCATCGTCGTCAACGACAACGGGCGTTCCTACACGCCCACGGTGGGGGGGCTGGCCAAGCACCTCAGCGGGCTGCGAACCGACCGGCGCTACGAGCCCACACTCCACTTCATCAAACGCGGTATCACGGGGATGCCAGTGGTCGGACGCCCGTTCTATGACCTATTGCATGGCTTCAAGACCGGTGTCAAGGACGTCCTGGCCCCCCAGGGCATGTTCTCCGACCTCGGCATCAAGTACACCGGCCCCATCGACGGGCATGACATCGGCGCCGTCATCTCCCACCTGGAACTCGCCCGGCAGTACGGCGGACCGGTGATCGTCCACTGCATCACCCGCAAGGGCAAGGGATTCCGCGCCGCCGAGGAACACGAGCAGGACCAGTTCCACGCCGTTGGAAAAATCAACGAGTTCACCGGTGAGCCGCTCTCGGCCACCGTGCAGGCGACGTGGACCGACGCGTTCGCGGAGGCCATGGTGCAAATCGGTTCCGTGCGCAAGGACGTGGTGGCCTTGACTGCGGCCATGCTCCACCCCGTCGGGCTGGCGCGCTTCGCCGCAGCCTTCCCCGACCGTGCCTTCGACGTGGGGATCGCGGAACAGCACGCCGTCACCTCGGCGGCCGGGCTGGCCGCCAGCGGCCTGCATCCCGTGGTGGCGGTCTACGCCACATTCCTGAACCGGGCGTTCGACCAGGCGCTGATGGACGTCGGGCTCCACAATGCCGGCGTCACGTTCGCGCTGGATCGTGCCGGCATCACCGGCGCTGACGGACCGAGTCACAATGGCATGTGGGACGTGGCGATCATGGGACTGATCCCGAACGTGGAGATCGCGGCACCCCGCGACCAGCCCGGACTCGTCGCCGCCCTCGAGCGTGCCGTCACGGTGGATGACCGCCCCACGGTGGTCCGATTCTCGAAGGAACGCATCCCCGACGACATCCCGGCCCTCACCACCATCGGGACGGGCCGCGACGCCGTCGACATCCTGCACCGCTCGGAGGATGCCACCTGTCTGGTTGTCGGATACGGTCAGTTCGCTGGCACCGCCATGGATGTTGCGCAGCGGCTGGAGGCGGAGGGTATCAAGGCCACGGTGGCCGACAGTCCGTGGGTGCTGCCCATCAGCCCCCACCTGGTGGAACTGGCCACCCGACACCAGTGGGTGGTGACGATCGAGGACAACCTGGTGGAGGGCGGTCTGGGACATCGTCTGCGGGACCGGCTGCTGGACGATGACCACGCCCAGCCCCGGGTGCAGTGCTACGGCATTCCGCACAAGTTCCTGAGCCACGGCAGTCGCGACCAGATCCTCGAGGAAGCGGGGCTCACGGCTCGGCACATCTCCCGAAGGGTGGTGGAGCGGATCGTGCGGCAGGATCCAAGCCTGAACCAGGTGGACCTCTCACAGCGGGCCTGAGTTGCTCAGCCCAGGTGCTCGTGCAGCAGGGGCGCCAGGAAGTCCACCTGCCACGGCCGGGCACCGGCCTCGGACAGCGCCACCGCAAAGTTTCCTCCGCCATGGTGCTGGAACACCACGCTCTGGATGACGGCCGGTGGGGCCACCAGACTGGGTTGGAATCCGAGGTCGCAGCCGAGTTCGTCGATGGCGGGCTTGACCGTCTTCCACGCACGGGCGGCCTCGGGGTGGCGTCGCTCCCAGGTTCGGGGGTGCCCAATGCCTTCGCTCTTGGGGTAACGGTTCGGCAACCGGGATGCGGGCATTTCGGCCACGCTGCGGAGCGCACGCAACCAGTTCGCGCGGAAACGTTTCGCCTGACGGGTCTGGAAACCGGGCGTGGTCTCGAGTACCCCTGCCTGCGGCAAGGGTCCTGAGCCCTCCACGCGGGAGGCGAACGAGACGATGGCGGCGTCTGTGAGCAACCTGCTGGGGGGACGGTCGCGGTCACGGGCCAAGGCGTCGCGTTCCTCCCACAGGGCCCGGGCCACCGCCAGTTGCCGTGGTTGTTTCAGCGACGTGACCCCACTGAGCCGGCGCCACGGCTCTGCCGGGACCGAAGGGTCGCGGTCGAACCTGGTCAGGACGTCCTCGAACTCTTGTCGGGCCCATTCGTCCCTGCCCATGCGCTGCAGATCTGCCGCCAGGACGTCCCGCAGTTCGATCAGGTAGTCGACGTCGAGGGCCGCGTAGGTGAGCCAGTTCTCCGGGAGGGGACGCGTGGCCCAGTTGGCCGCCGAATGGGCCTTGCGGAGCGTGATGCCGAGCTTGGACTGCAGAAGGTTCCCGAGCGAGGCCGATGGCTCACCGAGGAGCCGGGCCCCGAGTTCGGTGTCGAAGAGTTGGTGCGGGTAGAGGCCTACCTCCCGCATGCCCGGGAGGTCTTGGCTGGCAGCGTGAATGATCCAGGGGGTTGACGGGCCGCATGCCTCAACGAGCGAGCCCAGTGTGCCGGGTGAGTCCTCGAAGGCGATGGGGTCGATGAGCCAGGTCCCGGCCGTGCCGCGACGGATCTGGAAGAGGTAGGCCTTGGGCCAGTAACGGTGCCCGTGCGCCCGTTCGGCGTCGAAGGCCACCGGGCCGGAGGCCTCGCGCAGGGCAGCGACGCACTCGTCGAACGCGGCGTGCCCTTCCACAACGGGTCGGAGCGGTTCGCGGCTGTGCTCCAGGACGGTCATGGGGTCTGGCTCGGAAACTGGACCACCTCCGTGGGTAGTGGGGGATGACCGGCCAGGTGACCCAGCAGGTCCTGCCAGGCCAGCAGGTGCAGGGCCAGTGGGTCGCCGTCGTCCAGTGCCGGGGTCCAGGAGGATCGGATCTCCACGTCGGCTTGGTCCTCTGCGCCCTCCATGGCCCCGAAGGCTTTGCTGTAGGAGGCGGTCACGGTGCCGGCCAGTCGGTGGTAGGAGGCCCCGTGCTCATCGAGGGCGTCCTGCATCCACGACCAGGACACGTCCGGCAGCATCGGGTCTGCCACCATCTCCAGGTCCATGTCGGAGCGTGCGTAGGACACGACGCGGAAGGTGCCTTCCCACGTCTCGTTGCCGAGGGGGTCGTGCAACAGGATCAGGCGCCCGTTGCTGAGCAACTCGTCACCGTCGGTGAACTCAGCCGCGATGGCCAGGGAGAAGGGGGCAATGCGCTGCGGGGAGCCGATCTCCTCCACGCGAACTCCTTTGCGCCACCTCATGTCGGCCAACGCGTCGGCGGCCTTCAGAAAGGCCGCCGGTGTGGGTTCGATACGACTGACAGGCACCTCTGAAGGTTAAGTCAAAGAGCTGACATTCGGTGAGGGGCGCGCCGGGTCAGCTGGGCTTGAGCGTCAGGCTGATGGAGTTGATGCAGTAGCGCAGGTCTGTGGGGGTGCTGTAGCCCTCGCCCTCGAAGACGTGTCCGAGGTGGGAGTCGCACGCGGCACAGCGCACCTCGACACGGGGGCGGCCGGGCAGGGACCGGTCCTCCACGTAGCGGACCCGGTCCTCGGCGAGCGGCTCGAAGAAGCTGGGCCAGCCGCACTGCGAGGCGAATTTGGTGGTGCTGGTGAACAGCTCCGTGCCGCAGGCACGACAGGCGTAGGAGCCTTCGGTGGTGGTGTTGTCGTATTCGCCCGTGAACGGCGCCTCGGTACCGCCCTGGCGCAGCACGCGGTATTCCATGTCCGTGAGCTGTTGGCGCCATTCGTGGTCCGGCTTCGACAGTGGTGCTAGTTTTGCGTCCTCCATGCGTCCCAGCCTACGTGGCCCCTCAAGCGCGACGAGGTATTACGCTTCAGGACATGGCAGCGCGCAAGGCGGTGGAACTCGAGGTTGACGGGCGGGACGTGCGGCTCTCCAGCCCCGACAAGCTCTACTTCCCCCAGCTCAAGATCACCAAGGAACAGGTGGCCCGGTACGTGATGCTGGTGGGGGACGGCATGCTCGCGGCCCTCCGGGATCGCCCCACGACGATGGAACGCTGGCCCGGAGGGGTCCCTTCGGACGGCACGCAGGAGGATGCCTTCTTCCAGAAGCGTGCCCCCAAGGGCGCGCCTGACTGGGTTCAGCAGGCCACCATCACGTTCCCCTCTGGGCGCACTGCCTCTGCCGTGGCGCCCCACGACGTGGCCACCCTGGTGTGGATGGTCAACCTGGGCACGCTGCGCTGGCATGCCTGGCCGGTCAGGGCCTCGGACACTGACGCCGTGGACCAGCTGCGCATCGATCTGGACCCCCAACCGGGCACCGACTTTGCCGACGCCGCACGCGCCGGCGTGGAGTTGCGGAAGGTTCTGCAGGATGCCGGGCTCGTGGGCTTCCCGAAAACCAGCGGAGGTCGCGGGCTCCACGTGTTCGTCCCCGTGACGTCCATGGACTTCATCGACGCGCGCCACGCCACGATCGCCCTGGGCCGGGAGCTGGCGCGGCGAATGCCGGAACAGGTCACCGTGAACTGGTGGAAAGAAGAGCGGGGGCAGCGGGTCTTCGTCGACTTCAACCAGATGGCTCGCGACCGGCTGATGGCTTCTGCTTACTCCATTCGGCCGGTTCCTGAGGCGAGGGTCTCCGCCCCGCTGGCGTGGGACGAGGTCGCCGACGTGGAACCCGACGACTTCACGCTGCTCACGATGGCGGATCGATACCGCGAGCGGGGCGACCTGTGGGCCGACTGGGAGGCGACGGAGCCGGGGAACCCGCAGGTGGCGCTGGGGTGGTACGAGCGTGACGCGGCCGATGGCGAGGGGGAGATGCCGTATCCGCCCGAGTACCCAAAGATGCCGGGTGAGCCACCGCGCGTCCAGCCGTCACGGGCGCGGCACGACGACTGATCAGCCGTCGGTGTTGATGTCGAGCATCTCCATCGCGGCGAAGGCGTACCGCGCCAGGATCAACTCGAGGATGCGCTGGTCGCTGCCGATTGGATCGGTGATGGCGATTGCGCCTGCCCGCTGCGCGCTCTGGTAGTGCCCCAGGAACTTTGCGTCCCCAGCCAGGAAGAGGGAGCCGACGGCGATGTGGCGCCTTCCCTGCCCACGCATCGACATGATGGCCTGACCGGTTGCCCGGCCGGTTGTGTCGTTGCACGCCAACTGCACGGGCAACTTGTGGTGGGTGCTCCACTGACGGGCGCGGCGGGCCAACAACGACTGGCCCCGCACGTCGCCCCCGTCGGATGTGCCGAGGACGAGGGCGTCCACTTCGACGGCGTTGACGCGGTTCAGCTCCGTGCGCAGTTTGGCGTCCAGGATGGAGAGCAATTCGCTGGAGGGGCCCAAGGGTCGCGAGATCATCGCCTGGACCCCGGGGAACTCGTCGATGACCCGGTCGCGCAGCTCGGCGATGGAAGGGGAGTGCTCCGTGGCCGAGACGAGATCCAGGGGAATGAGGGTGATCTCGCGGGTGCCGATCTCGACAAGTTTCGCCAAATCACGGTGCGGGTTCCCGGCAGGGTCACCCAGCATCACGAGCCCGACCTTGAGGTCGGGTCTCAAGGTCTCCAGGCTGCTCTTGAGTTCCGCCAGGGCCCGGCGCACGTTCGGTTCCGCCTCGTGGGTCACGAGGACGATGGCCGGTGCTGTCACTTCATCCACCCCCTCGCTGGTGACGTATCAGATCATGGCTTGATTCGGCACGATGTCCGCCGAATGTTGCACTCCCACCTATTCAACCAGCTTTGTCCCGGATGAGCGAAGACGGCAGGCGGCGGTGAGGGTCCCCTCCGGTGCTGGGCGGGTGGGGCCGGATCCCGGCATTCACTGCTGTCAGGTGGCCCATGACACGATGTGATCGGCGAAATGGGTCGGCACCGGGAGAGGGTACGAAGTTCCTGACCGGCAATCGACGGGTGGCGTTAAGCTGCAGGCGTGGCAGTGTCGCAGGCCAGAGCTCACCATGACCGGGCCCTCACGCAGCTGCGAGCGTCGTACGAGGCGCTCCCGGCTGGTTCCCGGGTGCGCCTTGCCAAGACCACTTCCAATCTCTTCAGACCCCGTCAATCCGCTGGTGGGTCCGGGCTGGACGTCTCTGGCCTGACCCGGGTCCTGGACGTCGACCCCGCGAAGCGCACGGCAGAGGTCCAGGGCATGTGTACCTACGAGGATCTCGTCGACGCGACCCTGCCGCACGGGCTCATCCCCCTCGTCGTCCCGCAATTGCGGACCATCACACTGGGTGGCGCCGTGAGCGGACTGGGGATCGAGTCCACCAGCTTCCGCAACGGGCTGCCGCACGAGTCGGTCCTGGAGATGGACGTCTTCACCGGCGCAGGCGAGGTGGTCACCACCCGGCCGGGCGAGGACCTCTTCGACACCTTCCCCAACTCCTACGGCTCCTTGGGGTATGCGACGCGGCTGGTCATCGAACTGGAGGAGGTGCCCGCCGGTGTCGATCTTCGACACATCCGCTTCACCGACGTGGCTGAGATGGCAGCCACCATTGAGCGCATCGTTGCCACCCGCGCCCACGACGGCGTCACCGTCGACGGCCTGGACGGCGTGGCCTTCGAGCCGGGGGAGTACTACCTGAGTTTGGCCACATGGACATCGCGCCGAACGGGGCCGCCCAGCGACTACACAGGACAGCAGATCTACTACCGTTCGATCCGCACCCGCGAGACCGACCACCTGAGAATGCACGACTACCTCTGGCGCTGGGACACCGACTGGTTCTGGTGCTCACGTGCCTTCGGCGTTCAACACCCCTTGGTGCGCCGGCTGTGGCCCCGCCGGTGGCGGCGCTCGGACGTCTATCACCGGCTGGTCAGGTTCGATCGCCGGACCGGCTTTCTTGACCGCCTGGATGCCCTGCGCGGCCGACCGCAGCTGGAGCGGGTGATCCAGGACGTAGAGGTGCCGGTGGGCGAGATCGGCGAATTCCTCACGTGGTTCGACGAGGCCGTCGGCATGCGCCCGGTCTGGCTCTGCCCGCTGCGGCTTCGGAGTGCGGCCGGAGTCGTCGCCGCGGAGACCGCTGGCAGGGCCAGCGCCCGCCCCTGGCCGACCTACCCGCTGGAGCGTGGCACCACGTATGTCAACGTCGGCTTCTGGGGCGGGGCGAGGGTGGGCCCCGAGGCAGCGCACGCGCCGCTCAACCGGGGCATCGAAGACAAGGTCCACGGTCTGGGTGGTCACAAGTCGCTCTACTCGGAGGCCTTCTACGACCCCGACACGTTCGCCCGGCTCTACGGGGGTTCCAACCTTGCCAAGGTCAAGGCGCGGTACGACCCGGGGGGCAGACTGACCGATCTCTACGACAAGGCGGTGGCAAGACAATGACCCAGAGCCAGCACCCCATGCAGATCGCCGATGCGGTCAGTTCGCTCTTCCGCGGCGGCATGCCCCTGCGTTTCTCGGCCTACGACGGCAGTGCTGCCGGGCCCCACAACGCATCGCTGGGGCTCTCGTTGCGCAACCACCGCGGGCTGGCCCACATGTTGACCGCTCCCGGTGAGCTGGGCATGGCGCGGGCATACCTGAGCGGTGACCTGGAAATGCAGGGGGTCCACCCCGGCGACCCCTACGAAGTGCTCAAGCTGGTCAGGGGCAATCTCGAGTTCCGGATGCCCACCCCCGCCCAGACCCTGGACCTGGCGCGCGGCCTGGGTCTGAGCTCGTTCCGGCCACCGCCACCGCCACCCACGGAGCAGCCGCCGCGCTGGCGGCGCGCGGTCAGGGGACTACGGCATTCCAAGGCGCGCGACGCAGCAGCGATCTCGCACCACTACGACGTGTCCAACACCTTCTACGAGCGCGTCCTGGGTCCGTCCATGACCTACACCTGCGCGGTCTTTCCCCACGACGGAGCCACGCTGGAGGAGGCGCAGGCGGAGAAGCACGACCTGATTTGCCGCAAGCTTGGTCTGCAGCCCGGGATGCGGCTACTCGACGTGGGCTGCGGTTGGGGTGGCTTGGTCCGACACGCCGCCAGGAACTACGGAGTCAGCGCCCTCGGCGTGACCCTCTCGCGGAAGCAGGCGGCCTGGGCGGCCGAGGCCATCCGTCGTGACGGGCTCGAGGGCCAGGCCGAGGTTCGCCACTCGGACTACCGTGACGTCACGGAGGACGGTTTCGATGCCGTGAGTTCGATCGGGCTCACGGAGCACGTCGGCGTGCGCAACTATCCTGCCTACTTCCGCTTCCTGCGCCACCGCCTTCGCCCCGAGGGCAGGCTCCTCAACCATTGCATCACCCTTGCGCACAATCGCCGCGTCGAAATGGGTGCGTTCCTGGATCGCTATATCTTCCCCGACGGTGAGATGAGCGGGTCCGGCACCATCATCAAGGTTGCCCAGGACGCCGACCTCGAGGTCATGCACGAGGAGAACTTCCGCATGCACTACGCCCGGACACTGACCGAGTGGTGTCGGAACCTGGTCGAGAACTGGGATGTCTGCGTGGCCGAGGCCGGCGAAATCCGGGCACGCACGTGGGGCCTCTACATGGCCGGGTCGCGGCTCAGCTTCGAGCGCAACAACGTCCAGTTGCACCAGGTCCTGGCAGTACGAACATCAGAGGCGGGCTCGAACGGGTTTTCCCTGCGGCCCTCCTGGTGAGGCCCATCGGTATGGGCAGTATGGACGCCCACGGGCGAGCCCGCTAGTAAAGTCGCTCCATGAATCCAAAGCGCTTGCTCGCCTCCGCTCCCCGACGCGGCGCCCTGTGGGTCATCCGGGGATACCAACTCCACGTGTCCCCGCGAAAGGGTTTCACGTGCGCGCACCTGGTGGCCGAAGGTGGCCTGTCCTGTTCAGCGGCCATCGCCCGCCTCATCGCCGAGCACGGCGTCCTGCGGGCAGCCGTGCCCACGCTGGCACGTTTCCTCTCGTGCCACGAGGCCGCAGCCAAGCTCCGGTCCGCCCAGGTGCGCACGCAGGGTGTCTGTTGCTGCGGGGGGATCCCCATCCCGTTCAAGTTCTAGCGATTTCCAACTGCGTCTGTCGGCGCAGATGTGTTTGAAGAATTCCCCCGTTTCTCTCCTACGAGGCGTAGTATTCGTGGTGGGACTGATGGCGACCAGCACGGTTCGTCCTCTCCCGCCAGGAGTGTGGGTGCCATGGGCAAGCTGCAGGAGAATCATCCGGTCTGGCACGCAGTGGCGTGGATTGGGATCTACATCCTCGCCGTCAACATAGGCGACTGGCTCTCGGAAATCGTGGGGATACCCAACTCGATGACCAGCCTGGTGCTGGTGTTGTTCTCGCTGTGGCTCGTCGTCCACCTCACCAGACGTGGCTGGCTCAGGTATTACGGTGTCCGGGCCCCGCGCAGGGACGACTTCAGATCGACGCTGCTGTACTTTCCGCTCGTCCTCATCGCCCTGATGCAGTTCACGAAGGGACTCAGGGCGGACCTCACCTTCACGTCCGTGCTGCTGATCATCGCCCTCATGGTCTGCGTCGGTTTCCTGGAAGAACTGATCTTCCGTGGAATGCTGTTCCGCGGCATCCAGCGCACCAGCACGCTGACTCGCGCCGTCGTGATCTCGGGGGTCACCTTCGGCATCGGGCACGTCGTGAACCTGGCGCGCGGGATGACACTGCTCGAGCAGTCCATCCAGATCGGCTTCGGTGTCGTCCTGGGGATCGTCCTTGCCCTGCTCTTCGCCGTCACCGGCACGATCGTCTGGCTCATCGCCTTCCATGCCCTCCTCAACATCAGCGGCAACCTGACGGTGGCCGATCCGGGGGCAGAACTGGTCATGCTCGCAGCCACCACGCTCCTCTGCGCTGGCTATGCCGTGTACCTGGTGACCGTGCTGCGTCGACGGGGGCCCAGCCTCGAGATGGCGCAGCCAGCACCGACGGATGATGCCCCTCCCCGGGTTGCGTCGGGGCGCGCGGCGGAAGTGCCGACGACGTGAACCCGCAACCGGGTGTGGTCAGCAACCGTGCCCATCCCTGAGTTCACCCGGAGGGCGCTGTTGGCGGCCGGCTCCGGGTCGGCTGCGATGGCGTTGCTGGCAGCCGTGGGGCCGTGGCCAGTTGCTCCCGCTGCTTCGCGCAGCGGCGACGTGGCCCTGCTCGGGCGCGTCGAACCCCACCTGCGCGGCCTGAATCGTGTAGCGCTCGCCTACGTCGAGGGCGACTCCACACGGTTTGCGGGCATCGGTGCAGATGAATCGACGCCGTTCGGCATCGGCTCGGTGTC
>CAZPSO010000035.1:0-15575 GCA_964588895.1 uncultured Tessaracoccus sp. | reverse complement strand
GGCGTACTGGCGGATGGTCCACGGCTGATTGACGTACATCGTCGGGTACGGACCGCGCAGGAACGGTGGAACTCCCGGACGGGTCTGGAGGAAGTCCAGATCCTTCAGGTGGTCACCGGTGTACAGCGGCGGCACCAGGATGTGCTCGGGTGTCTGCCATCCCGCGGAGTGACCCGCGCTGTGCGTGATGGCCTCGTACTGGGCCACCGTGTCGGCGGGGGCGCCACCGGCGGTCAGGCTGACCTCGTTGAAACGGGGGATCGTGGTCATGTCAGGCTCCCACCTTGTCCAGAGTGTTGGTGAGCAACTCCACGACGTCCATGCCGTCGAAGACGTTGCCGTCGATTGCGGTTGCTGGGTCCTCGACGCCGAGCTCCTTGAGTTGGCCGGCGATGCGGACCTCCAGGGCTCCGGCTTCCTTGAGGGCCTCGGCCACATCCATGCCCTGCACGGCGTAGACCTTGGCGTTCGAGCACAGCACGGCCACCTTGGCGCCGGATTCCTTGAGCTGTCGGGCGAAGTCCGCGGGCTGGCTGCCCTCGGCCACCACGGTGTCGATGCCTCCGACGTGGTACAGGTTGGACGTGAAGCCTTCCCGGGCTCCGAAGTCACGTCGGGCTCCCAAACAGGCCAGCAGCACCTTGGGGGGGTTGCCGGCGAAGCGGGCCGCCTCGCTGCGATCGCGGATGCTTTCGAAGACCTGGGCATCGCGGATGGGTGCCAAGCCCTGGTATTCGGGAGCCTCGGGCAGCGGTTCGCGATCCAGGGGCTCCTCGTCGTGGTCGGGGAACATGGACACGCCGGTCAATGGCACCTTGCGCGTGGCGAGCGCCTTGGTGCGCTCGTCGACGATGGCCCGGATCTCTCCGGCCACCTTGCCGTTCCTGAGGTGGTCAGCGAATCCCTCGGCGTCGATCTGCTGGAACAGGGTCCAGCCCTTCTCAGCGAGCTGCTGGGTGGCTGATTCGACGAAGTAGGAACCACCGGCCGGGTCGTTGACGCGCCCGATGTTGGACTCCTCTGCCAGGATCACCTGCGTGTTGCGGGCGATGCGACGCGTGAGTTCCGTCGGGAGACCGATGGCGGCGTCCAACGGCAGCACGGTGATGGCCTCGGCTCCGCCGGCCGAGGCCGCGAAGGTAGCGATGGTGCTGCGCAGCACGTTGACGTAGGGGTCGTCACGGGAGACCTGACGATAAGAGGTGACCGCATGCTGGATGGCGCCACGCTTTGCGGGTGTCACCTCCAGGACTTCGCCGACGCGTGACCACAGGGTTCGCAGCGCACGGAGGCGGGCGATGGTGGCGAATTGTTCGGTGGTGGCCGAGACACGGAACATGATGGCGTCGAATGCCTCGTCGACGCTCAGGCCGGCCTCGGTCAGGGCTCGGACGTACTCCACACCGACGGCCACGGCGTAGCCGAGTTCGTGGACATCGCCCGCGCCGGCATTGTGGTACACCGTTGCGTCCACCACGACGGGGCGGATGCCGGGGAACGGCTTGGCCAGTTCAACAGCCTCGGCCAGGATGCCCAGGTCTGGCTCCGTGCCGTGCAACGCGGCGAACCCGATGGGATCGATGCCCAAGTTGCCGGTCATGGACGCGTTGTCCCGGGAGTCGGCAGCCATGTGGGCCACCAGGGCCCGGGCCGCGGCCAACTGGTCGGTGCGGCTGGAAACGTAGACGGGAATCAGGTCGAGCAATGTGTCGGCGAGCACCTCGGGTAGGTCCCCGACAGAGATGGCGTCGGGGTCGATGCGCAGCCACAGGGCGCTGCCGCCGCGCTCGAGGTCGGTGATCACGGCCTGGCGGGTGGTTGCGGGGTTGGGGTCCTCCTGCAGCTGGGCGATGTACCAGCCGCTGTCCATCTCCCCGGTGCGCACGGTCGTGCCGCGGGTGAAGGGGGCCACGCCGGGATGGCCGAGATCTTCCACGCCGTCCTCGGGCATGTAAAGCGGCTTGATCTCCAGGCCGTCGATAGTTCTGGTGGTGAGGCGCTTGTAGGCCTGCTCGATCCCGAGCTCCTTGCCCTCGGGGCGCCGGCGGTTCAAAACCTTGAGGACCTCTCGCTCCCAGTCCTCCCGGGAGGGGGTCCCGAACTCGGCCGCCAAGCTAATTTCGGCGGCACCTGCTGACTCTGTGCTCATCGTTCTCCGTCCACTCTCGTCGCGGGAATCTCGACACCACAACCCTAGACGGTGACCCCGGCCCAAAGCAGGCGGGGTCGCCGAAGCCGCCTAATGGTCCGACCAATCTGGTGATGGGCGGGACGCCTCCGAGGTGGGCGCCGTCGGGTCTGGTCCCCGTGCTTCGGGACCCGCTGGCCAGACGGCCGGTCAGCCACCGGCGAGGGCCCCCACGTGGAGGGCGACGGCGTCCATGGGAGCCACCGTGACCTCCACCTGGCCGCCAGCCACCTCGAACTGACTCGTGCTGCAGCCCTCCGCCACCCGGAAGGGCGCTGCAGCCACGTCGCAGTACGACCCGTCGGGGAGCCCCGTGGTCAGGGCGACCACCAGTTCCTCGTCGTTGGCGTTGATCGCTACCAGCCCCTTGTCCCCGCGGTCGAACGCCACTGCCCGGGTGTCGTTCCAGTCATTGGTGACCGGCTCGTCGCCCACCACCGCGGCCCAGGTCGCCATGCCGTGCAGCTGGTGGTGCTCGCACACCCAGTCACCATCCTGGTAGGTCTCGACGATGGGGGCGCAGGAGACGTCGTCGATGAGGCCGTCGGTTTGCGGGGCGCCTGCGTCGCGATCGCTGAATGCGTAGCCGGAGTACAGGAGCGGTGTTCCATAGTCGGTGGCCAGCATGAGGATGGAGGCCAACCGGTAGGCGTCGCCGTCGGTGTAGCTGAGGGTCTGGCCGTTGCGTTCGGTGTCGTGGTTGGTCACGAACGTGTATGCGTCGCCGGATTCAACCTGCCCGTCCTTGAGGCTGATGCCCCGACGCACCGCTCCCGTCGGCATCAGACCGGCGATGTCCCTCGCGAACTGGAACGCGAACACGGATCCTGCCTCCAGGTACTCCTCCGGCTGGATCGGTTCGCTGCTGGCGCGGATCACCTCGGAGATGATCAGGGGGTTCCCCTCCAGCCGCGACGTGATGGCCGCCACGTCATCGGCCGGCATGTGTTTGGCGGCGTCGATGCGGAACCCGTCCACGCCCAGCGACTGCAAGTCCTGCAGGTACGTGACGAGGACCTCACGCACGTGGTCGGTGTCCGTGCGCAGGTCGGAGAGGTTGGACAACCGGCACTGCTGGACTTGCTCGCGGTCGCCGTAGTTCTCGATGTTGCCCGACGCCGTGCCGCAGTCCAGGTGGAAGTCGTCCTCGGTGAACAGGCCCGGGTAGTGGTGGTGCGAGAACTCCGACCCGGCCACCCCCACGCCTCCGTCGATGCCGGCCATGTGGTTGATGACGGCGTCTGCGATGACCTGGACACCGACGTCGTGGCAGGCCGCCACCATTGCCTCGAACTGGTCGCGCGTGCCCAGTTTAGATTCGACGAGGTGGCTGACCGGTTGGTAGGAGGTCCACCACTGATCGCCCTCGATGTGCTCCTGGGCGGGGGAGAGCAGCACGAACGCGTAGTTGTGGGGTCCAAGGTTCTCGGTGCATTCCCGGGCCACCGAGTCCCAGTTCCACTGGAACAATTGGACGCCCACCTTGCGCGGCACGTCGGCCCCCGTTTCGGCCGGGGTGGGCTCACCCCCGGTTCCCGTGCTGCAGCCGGTGAGGATGGCAAGAGCCACCAGAAGTGCCAGGATGCCGGCGCGGAGGTTGGGTCGTCGCATGGACGCCATTGTGTCGCACGGGCCCGCCCGCGGGGAATGTCAACGCCGTGGGGTCAGGCCTGCTTGCCGGCGAGCAATGGGAGCAGCCCGCTCAAGGCGTTGATGTCCAGGTCCGCACGGTGCTCCAGATCGATACCCGGGGTTTCGAGCATGACGGCGCTCATGCCGGCGCCGTGCGCAGCTTCCACGTCCAGGGGACGGTCGCCGATGCCGACGCAGTCCTCCGGGTCCAGCCCGTGACGTTCGACCAGCGCGACGTACATGGCGGGGTCCGGCTTGCGGGCGCAGCCATCGGAGGTGCAGATCATGTCGTCCACCCTGATCCCCAGGTTCTCCAGCAGTGATTCGGCGCTGTCCCGGTCGCGGTGGGTGACCACCAGGTTGAGCCCGGGGACGGCATCCATCACCTCGCCCAAGTGCGGCATGACGGGCGGTGGCGTCTTCTTCCACCGTTGCTTCAGCGCGGCCTCCGCGGTGCGGAACTCGTCGATCGAGATGTCATAGCGCTGTGAGAGGTGGTCGATCGCCTCTCCCGTGGAGCGGCGGGTCAGCAGGGAAACGTCGTGGAGTTCGACGTGGTGGCCGGCCCGCAGGATCACTCCGGCCAGCGCACGATCCAGACCCGGGTAGGTGTCGATCATGGTGCCGCCCATGTCCCAGAAGACGTGCGTCCATCGGCGTTGGTTCATCACATCTCCAGCAAACCACACACCGATCCCATCGCGAGCGGGTTCGTCGGCCCATCACCCATTCGCGCCGGAGTCCGGGGGCTGCTCGTCCAGAAGGCCTGGCAGGGAATCGGTGAGCTGGGCGAGGCGTTCGTTTATGTGCGCGAGGACGGTGGAGGTCTCCTCATTGAGTGCGCGCATGGACCTGCGCCGTTGTTTGCCGTGGTGGGCGTTCCAGGTCAGATCTCCGCGGACGCGCAGGGCCGCGGCTTCACGTCGCCAGGTTCCGGCCTCCTCGTTCTTGCCAAAGTTGGCTTCGACGGCGTCCGCGCAGGCGTCGATGGCAGCCAGCTTGGCCTCGAAACGAAGTTTGGGATTTTGTGAGTCGGTGGCGGCCTTGACCTTGTTGAGAGCCTTGGTGGCACCTTCGGTGAGCTGCGGATTTTCCCTGAGTGTGGCGAGGATAGCCGCGGAGGCGGCCAGCACGCTGCCCGCGGTCTTGAGGATGGTGCCGAGGTTTGCCATGTGATCCATGATAGGCGCCGCAAGCGCTGATCAGATCACGCTCTTCGCCGGCTTCCGGACAGTGTCCAACTCATGTGGTGAGCTGCTCAGATGAGCGTCTTGCCCCAGCTCTCGATGGTCCATCCCTCCCCGGTGGAACCCTCGAACACGATCCATTCGGTGTTCCGCAACGGTGCCATGAGATGGACGTCGACGGCACCCCGGGACTGGGTGATCCCCCAGACGCGCATGGCGGCGCCGTGGCTGATCACGGCCACCCGCTCTGCGCCCGTCGCCTCGATGTCGGCGATGGCACCGTTGTAGCGGGTCAGGAACTCGCGGGCCGACTCGCCGCCCTCCAGCTTGGAGTCCAGGTTGTCGATGGACCAGCTGGCCAACTCGTTGGTGTAGAGCGTCCAGTCCGAGTTCATCTCCTCGACGCCGGCCGCGATCTCCTGGATGCCGTCGATTACCTGAACCTCGAGTCCACGCGCCTTCGCCAGCGGGGCGGCCGTTTCCTGGGCCCGGGTCAGGGTGGAGGCATAGACGGCGTCGAGCGGCTCGTCCTCGACGGCTATTACGAGGTCCTTGGCCTGCTGCCGTCCCAACTCGTCGAGGGGAGCGCCGGGGAAGGCGGTGTCGAGCAGGTGATCCACGTTGGATTGGGTCTGGCCGTGGCGGATCAAAAGCAAACGCATACCTCCACCCTATCCATGGCCCGACCATCCACCACAACCGCTCCAGCCCGGCAGCCCGCGCGCTCGGGGGTTTGCCCGAATCGTCTGCAGCCGAAGGCGGATCGGGTGTTGACTGGGAAGGAAACCCAGGAGGATCATGTCGGCGAAGCCCTACGCAGTGGTGCGCGCCACCACCATCGAGGCGCCTCCCCGACTCGTGAGGAGACACCTGGAGGACCTCCGAGGCTGGCGGCGGTGGTCGCCCTGGCCCCCGCTCCATCACGCCACCGAGGTGCGCCACCTGGGTCCCGGGAACGGCATCGGAGCGCGGATGGAGTGGGATGATGACGCCAACGTCGGCAGCGGGCACCTGGAACTCGCGGACTCCCGGGACACGATGGTCGTCTTCGACATGGACAGCGAGCGTCCCCGCAGCAGCGGCAACGTCATGGTCTTCCTCCTCGACAAGGCGGGGGAGGGCACCCGCCTGACCTGGACCATGCACGGTGAGGTGGAGGGGATCCGGAAGGTCATCGCCCTGGTTTGGCCCATGGGCAAGGCCGTCGGTCCCGGTTTCACCCGGGGACTGGCCCGCCTCAAGGAGATCATCGAAGGAGACCTGCAATGACTTCGCTACCCACCGACCTCACCACCGAGGGCGTCGACCCCCGGTTCGCCGACCTGGACACCAAGTCGGTGGCGGAACTGGCCGCCATCATGAACGACAACGACAAGGACGTGGCGCTCGCAGTCGGCAGGGCCCTGCCACAGGTCGTCGTAGCCATCGAGGCCATCGCGGCCCGTTTCACCGCCGGCGGCCGAATCATCTATGTTGGCGCCGGCACGTCGGGACGGCTTGGGGTATTGGACGCGTCGGAGTGCCCCCCGACGTTCAACACCGACCCGGACCGCGTCGTCGGACTCATCGCGGGCGGTGAGGAGGCGTTGCGCAACCCCATCGAGGGGGCGGAGGACGACGCTGGCCGGGGGGCGCGAGACCTCGAGGCGTTGGGTCTGGTTGCCGCCGACGCCGTGGTGGGCATCGCGTCCAGTGGGCGTACGCCGTACGTCATGGGCGCCGTGCAGCGCGCCCGCGAGGTGGGAGCGCTCACCGTCGCAGTGGTATGCAATGTCGGCTCCGTGCTGGGGGAGGCGGTGGACCACCCCATCGAGGTGGTGGTGGGGCCGGAGTTCGTGGCGGGATCCACCCGATTGAAGTCCGGCACGGCGCAGAAGCTCGTGCTGAACATGGTGTCCACCATCACCATGGTGCGGGCAGGGAAGGTGTTCGGGAACCGGATGGTGGATGTGCGAGCCACCAACGAGAAGCTCCAGGTTCGCGCTGCTCGCATGGTGGCCGAGCTCGCAGATGTGTCGGAGGGGGAGGCCAGGGTGGCGCTGGAGGCGAATGCGTGGAGTGTGAAGCATGCAGTGGTGGCGCTGATGCGCGGGGTGAGCGCGCAAGTGGCGCGGAGCCTGCTGGAGGATGCGGACGGACGCCTTCGGGAGGCTCTGGCAACTTGACCCGTAATTTGCACAAATCAATCGTGATTTGGATGGGCCTGTCAACAATTGGGATGTGCGCGTACACTGTGTGCAGTGGGGGCACTGGCGTCACCACGGGGTGTCTCCGGGCACCACAAAGCTGTATTCCCCCCTAGTCCAGCAGGAGTGACATTGAAGTCCACCCGCGTCGTTACCATTGCGTCGCCCATCGGATTGCATGCCCGCGTGGCTGCGCGGTTCGTGCAGCGGGTGGCGGGTTGGCACCTGCCTGTCACCCTGTCCCGACCGGGCGGGAAGCCGGTCAATGCCGCATCGATGATTGCTGTGATGGGCCTCAACGTCCGCCACGGCGAGGAGATGGTCCTCGAGACCCGCGGATCAGGCGCAGAGGAGATTCTCGACGACCTTGCCGCCGAGCTTGAGAACGAGCACTCCCTGGAGGAGGCCAACAAGGCCGTCAGCTGACCAACTCCCTCCCGGAGTCACCTGTCGGTCAGTTGAGCCACGCGTCGTGGAATTCCACGGCCACCGCGTGTACTTGCTCGTTGGGCGGGGTCTCGTACTGGTACACCTCCAGCGCGCCATGGAGAGTCTCGATGAAGCAGCTGGTCTCGGTGTAGATGCCCGGGCCACACAGCCACTCGGCCAGGGGCTCCAGGTCGAAATCCACGGAGGCTTCCGCGACGGTGGAGGAGGTGTGGAGCCAGACGTAGGTGTTGGCTCCCGGCCCCGCGTACTCGCGGTGGAAGGGGTCATTCTGGTCCGTCACGCTGTATCCCGCGAAGGAATCGGGGAACGGCGGGGGATCACCGGGTACCGATTCATTCGTTGGCTCGTCAGTGGGGTCGGGATCCGGAACCGGATCCGGCGTGGGGTCAACGGGCTCTGTGGTGGTCAACTCCGGGGTGGGTGACGCCAGAGGTCCATCGCCGCTGCTGCCCTGCGTGAGCACATAGGCGACGACACCGAGGATGGCCACCAGCAGGATGCCGAGGATCACGTAGAGGGGCATCCTGTTGCTTGTGGGGGGTCGGCCTCCCCCGCCGTGGAAGGGTGGTGGCGGCCCTCCAGTGCCCCCGTGACCCTGCTGCGCGGGGCTCGTCGGTCCTCCGTACCCGGGCTGGCCCCCATAGCCATGTTGTCCCCCGTACCCGGGTTGGGCGCCGTACCCGGTGTTGGCTCCAGCCGGTGGGCCACCGTAGCCGGGAGATGGGCCGTATCCCCCCGGGTGACCACCGGGGTACGGCTGGCCGTACCCCGGCTGCGGCGGCTGTCCGGGCTGGACTTCGTAACCGGGCGGACCCTGAGGGGTGTCGCCGTGGCCCGGAGGTTGCCAGGTCTGCTGGTCAGGATTGGGTGCGGACTGGGACGAGGCGGGTGACTGAGGGTGCAGCCGGGGAGGCGGGCCCTGGTTGCTGCCCGGGGAGGGCGCTTGACCGCCGGGCGTTCCCTGCGGATCCGGACCATTGGGTTGGGCGGGGTTCTGCCATGGGTTGTTCGACAACATGCCTCCTCGACCATCCCATCGTAGGGCCACGGGGCTCGCATTGAGCGCCTGCACCACGGTGCAGTACACCGCCAGCGGGCCCGGACAAGCAGTTCGCCAGCACCCCTGCGGATGCTGGCGAACTCGGATCAGTGACTCGGCCTCGGCCGCGGGTCCTCACATCACCCGAGGGTGTCGAAGGACGGTGGCTCAGTCGTCGACAGGATTGCCGTAGGGGTCGAGTCGACGTCCGTACTCATCCCTCGGCACGTCGTAATCCTGCTCGGTGTCGGATCCTGTGGGAGCATCCGCTTCGGACGCATCCTCCGGTGCTTCCTCCGATGGAGCGACGGATGACTCCGGCTCCGTCACCCTGGAATCCTGGTGGTCGGGATCTGCTGTGGGAGCAGGATCCTCCACGGATGTCGTGAGTTCCTGAGCGCCGGGGCCCGCGTCCTCCACCGGCGGGGTGCTGCCCGGGTCGACGGTGAGGTCCGGGCGCTGTTCGCCAGAATCCACCAGCTCCCCGTAGCCATGGTCTCGGGACTGCTCCCGCATCTCTGCCCGTTGGAGTTGCTCCGTGGCGTCGGCCAGTGGCACACCGGTATCCGCCTCGGTGTCCTGGGCAAAGTTGTAGGGCTTGTGGCCGGGATCGGGCCCGGTGGAGGCGTCGCGGAACCCCTGCGACTGGGCGCCGTGGGCATGGCCGGCGTGGGAATCATCGTCGGGGTTGAGTCCGAGGTCTTCGGTCAGCCTGCGCTGGGTCTCGACCGCATCCCTGCCATGAGTGGAGGGGGTGTAGTGGGCAGAGCCTTCGGCTCCGATGGTGGCATCGACGTTGTCGGTCTCACGTGCCGCCGGCGACGGTTCGCCCGCCTCCGGGTCTGCGGCGGCCAAGTCCTGGCTGGCCCGCGTTGGCCGTGCGTCGTCGTCCGGGGCCGAGGCCTGTTCGAAGCTCTCGTCGGCGTCGGCAGCACCGATCGTCTCGTCAGGGTCCTCCGTGTGCGGGGGCGACTCCTCGTCGGATGCGTGGCCGCGCTGCTCCTCGGCCACCCGATCCGGGTCGGTGGCCTGGCGGCGTGGTTGCTCGGCCTCGAGGGCCTCCCGCTCCCGCGCGAGGTCGTCGTCGCTCGCCTCATCCGGCTGTTCATCAGGAGTGGTGGAGTGGCGAGGGTCCGCGGCTCCGTCGGCTGCAGCCTCGTCGTCGATGTCATCCTCCGCCATGCGACGAGCGCCAGACGTGGCACCGGTCACTCCGGCGGCGGTGGCTGCCGTGGCTCCCGAGGTCATGGCCTGGCCTGCGCTGTTGGTAGTCGCGGCCTGGGAGGTGGAGACGTCCTCGGCCGTGCCGGCTGGCACATGCGGCCAAGCCGGTGCGTCATGGATGTTGTCTGCGACGGTGGGCTTCTTGCGCACGACGAGCGCGATGATGATCACCACGACCACCGCGACGACGATCAGCCATACCCACCAAGGAATGTCGGACATACGGGCCTCCCCCAATTCGAATACGTCCAGCAGTGTTGATTTGTCACTCTATCCACGCAAAGGACGCTCGCACTGCTGATTCGGTGCATGTCCACCGTCCGATTTGGAACTCGGGGGAGGGCTCGTGCTAGTCTTTCTAGTCGGGCCCGAGAGGGTTCCCGCGCGAGTGGCGGAATGGCAGACGCGCTGGCTTCAGGTGCCAGTGCCCTTCGGGGCGTGGAGGTTCAACTCCTCTCTCGCGCACTTTTTCATGCCTCCAGTTTTCCAAGTCAATGGATCCAAGAGGGTGAGCGCCTGATCATTCCAGTGTCTGGCGCCAGGCATCGCCTTCCATCGCGAAAACGATCCGGGAGTGGTTCCGGTCCGGGGAGCCCTGCCAGAACTCGACGCGAGTTGGCTGCACCCGCCACACAGCCCAGTCATCATCCTTGACAGCGCCCTGGGCGGACCAGTGCAAGTCGCTCGGAGTGGCAATCCCGGAAGTTATCGGACTCCGCGGATCGAGCTACGTGGACGTGGAGCAGGGGTTCGACACAAGCCGCCCGGTTCGTGGCGGGAAACAACGTTGTCTAGTACGCTGGGTCAGCAAGCGGTTTCGCGAGCAATGCAATGGTGCTGACAGGAGAGTCGTTGATGAAGGTGCTGGTGGCAGGCCACAGCTGTGTGGACATCTCCCCCCGGCTTGATGGCCACCCTCCCCGCTTGGAGCCAGGGATCCTTTATCCCGTGGGGGAGTTGGACATTCGTTTGGGCGGATCGGTAGCCAACACCGGTGGCTCCCTCGCGCAGCTCGGCGTCGAAACGGAACTGGTGACAGCCTTGGGGCACGATCATCTGGGCTTGCTCGGTCGCAGTCTCTTCGCTGAGATCGGAGCCAGTGTGCAGGTGCTGGATTGCGAGCTCAGCACCTCGTACAGCATCATCACCGAGCATTCTGACCACGACCGCACCATCTGGCAGTACGAAGGGTCAAACGAGTCATTCGATCCGCGACAGATCGATCTTCGCGCCGCGCGTCCAGATCTCCTGCACATCGGCTATCCCTCCCTTCTGCCGGTGCTGTGCCGCGATCACGAAGCGCTCGCCGAGACCTTCCGGACTGCGCATCAACTCGGTATCGTGACTTCCCTGGACTTGGCCCATGTGGCCGAGGGTTCTCTGGCCTCGTCTGTGGACTGGGCCTCCTGGTTCCAGGCAACGTTGCCCCACACTGACATCTGTTCACCCAGTTGGGATGACGTCTCCAGTGCCACGGGCACCAAGCACCCTGCGTCCCGTGAGGCGTTGCAGGATGCGGCCCGGCAACTAATCGACCAGGGGGCAGCGGTGGCCCAGATCTCGGCAGGGAAGCTCGGCTTCGTTCTGCGCACCGGCCCGGCGAGCCGGTTCGCGTCAGCCGGTCATGGCTTGGCGAGGATCGCCGATCAGTGGGCCGATCGTGAGTTGTGGTTCGACGCGGAGCATATCCCCGCACCCGCCACCACGCTGGGTGCGGGCGACCGGCTCACTGCCGGGTTGCTCCACGCGATCACGAAACAGATGCCTCCCGAACAGGCTGGCGCCCATGCCGCCAAGATCGTCGGCCGCCACCTGCGTCAGGAGCCCCTTGCATGAGCCGTCGAGACCCCTTGGCTGTCGCACCAGCGAACTCAGAAATCGCACCACAAGCCACCCACGCCGAACGTCCACGGAGGAATCAGATGAGCGTGCGCCCAGTCACCCTGTCGCCCAACCAACCGGGTGACCGATTCTATGCAGGAGGCCAACAGATTGCTGATCTACGCGACCTGCCGTATGCCGGCGGTAACGTGCCGGAGGACTGGGTGGGCTCGGTCACCACACTCTTCGGCGAGTCCGAGTTGGGCCTGACCCGGCTGGAGACAGGACAGCTGCTGACCGATGCCATCGCGGCGGCTCCCGAAGACTGGCTTGGAGCGGCCCATGTTGCGGAGTGGGGAACGGACACCAAGCTCCTGACCAAACTCCTCGACGCTGGCGAGCGATTGCCCGTCCATATTCACCCGGATGGCGCATTTGCTCGTCGGCACCTCGGCACCCGGCACGGCAAGACCGAGGCCTGGCTCATCCTCACGCCAGGCGTCGTCTACCTCGGCTTCCAGGACGATGTCACGTCGGTCCAACTGCAGGACTGGGTGGAGCGGCAGGATTCCACCGCCATGCTAGCAGCCATGCACCGTATCGAGGTGGGGCCGGGAGACGGAGTTTTCGTGCCTGCCAGGACCGCGCACGCCATCGGCGAAGGTGTCTTGCTGGTGGAGGTGCAGGAGCCCGAAGATCTCTCCATTCTCCTGGAATGGAGAGGCTTTGCGTTGGCTCCGGACGCGCCGAAGGACCTGGGCCTCGGCATGGAACTGGCCCTCGGCGTCACCGATCGGCGGGGGCTGAGCCGCGGGCAGGCTGAATCTCTAATTGTCCGCGCGACTCAGGGATCAGCCCTACCCGCCGTCGCGGACGAGTTCTTCCGTGCGGACTGGCTGGGTGCCGGGCCATTGGACCAGAGCTTCGGCGTTCTGGTGGTCATCGAAGGTGATGGTGCCCTCACCTGGGACGACGATTCGCTCCGGCTGACGCGGGGCAGCGTCGTACTGGTGCCCCATTGCGTCACTGCCCAACTCACGGGCACGCTGCGGGCGGCATGGTGCCGCCCGCCTGCCCCGACGAGAGCAGGTTGAGCAATGCAGCGAGTCACGGTCTTCGGGGCCGGTGCTGTGGGCCGTGGGTTCATCGGTGAGATCTTCTCCGACGCGGGCTGGCACGTTACCTTCGTCGAGCCTGCTGACGACCTCGTCGAGACCTTGCGCTCGGGCAGCTATCCGCACGAAACGGTGACCTCTGCTGCAACGCAGCGGAAGTTGGTGGGCAACTGCACGGCGATTCACAGCCACCACACCGACGCCGTCGTTGAGGCCGTCGCCCATGCTGATGCGATCTTCACCTGCGTAGGTGCTGCGAACCTTCCGGCAGTGGCGAGCGTCTTGGCAGCCGGATTGGGGCGTCGAGCCCGGGAAAGAGGTGGGTCGATCGACGTCTACCTGGCTGAGAACCTGCCCCAGGCAGATTCCGTGATGCGGGGGCTGCTCGAGGCCGAGCCCGGCGGGGACCAGATGGACACCGTAGGTTTGGTGAAGACATCCATCGGACGCATGATCCCGGTCTCCACCGAGGAGCAGCGGCGACAGAATCCTGCGTTCGTGGCGGTGGAGCCATTTCGAGAACTTCCCTTTGACCGCTCCGCATGCCGTGCTCCGGTTCCCGATGTGCCGGACATGGTGAGCCGAAGAGACGTGAGCTTCGCCTACTACGCCGACCGGAAGCTTTACCTCCACAACATGGGACACTGCGTCACCGCTTTTGCCGGTGAGTTGGCGGGCTACGACGAGATCGCGCCGGCAATCGCCGATCCACGCGTGCGCGCCATCGTCGAGCCCGCGATGACTGCCATGGCACAGGCCATCGCGCTGGAGTACCACCAGCCTGTCGAGGAGGTCCAGGCCCATGCGGATGATCTGATCCGACGATTCGGCAACACTGCCCTTCACGACACGGTGGAGCGTGTCGGTCGGGACCCGCAGCGCAAACTGCAGCGCGGCGATCGGCTTCTGGGGGCACTGGACCTGGCGGCTCGACATGGCCGGGCAGAGCACATGGTGGCCCCCATCGTACTGGGAGCGTGGTACCTGAGGCGCAAAGCCGCCGATGAAGCCCTCCTCGCCGACGTGCAGGCCGTGATTGCACAACATGGAGAAGCCGTCAGCCGGCGATTTGAGGAACTCAACCAGCTCCTGCTGACGGAACCGTCACTGGACGAGCTCGTTCCCGCGGGATTGAGCTGACGCCGTGACCATGCCGCCCATCCGAGGCAGGACGTCGCCGTGCGCGACCGGATGAAGGTGCGGCAACGCGCGGCAAGAATGGCTGACTGCGCCGCTCAGAGACCTTCGACCCGGGGGCCGGACGAGGAAGCGGACCAGCAATCGCTCGCCCGTACCGAATGCGGGTTCGCGACAGCTCGTCGCAGGACCCGCTCGGCCACCAGCCGTCGAGACTCGCTAGCATACTGTCGAGAAACCGGGAGGACATGATGCCGCAGCCGACGATGAAGGACGTGGCGCGGGTCGCAAATGTGTCCATCAAGACGGTTTCCCGGTATGTCAACGGCGAAACGAACATTGATCCGAAGCTCGTGCAGCGGATCCGCGACGCGATCACGTCGCTCAATTACCGTCGCAATCTGATGGCGGCCAGTATTCGTCCCGGGAGGACGAGTCGTACCGTCGGGTTGGTCATCAGCGATCTGGCGAACCCCTACTATTCCACTTTGACCCGGGCGATCGAGCGCACGCTCGCGCCGCATGAGTACCTGCTGACGACGGCCAGTTCGGAGGAGGACGGCACCATCCACGACCGGGTGGTGGATCGGCTACTGGAGCAGCGCGTCGACGGCATGATCGTGGTGCCACCGCGGAACCCTGCGCGCAGTTGGGCGGATGTCCCACCGCCGGTACCTCCCCTGGTCCTCATTGACCGCCCGTCGCCCGGGGCTAGAGCAGACACCATTCTTGCGGACAATGTTGGCGGGGCAGCGTCCGCCACCGATGCCCTGATCTCCGCCGGAGCGCGACGGATCGCCTACGTGGGGGATTCGCCAGCCATCTACACCATGCAGGAGCGGAATCGCGGCTACCGCAACGCACTTCTGAAAGCGTCGTTGCCCGTCGACGGGCTTCTCGAGTTCAGCGGGGCACACAGCGTTGAGGACGCTACTGCGATCGTGTCCACGATCCTCGAAGATGGAGTCGCCGAGGCAATCTTCGCCGCCAATAACCGAGCGGCCGTGGGGGCGCTGCGCGCATTCCGTGCCTACGGCCGGAGGCTGCCGGTGGTTGCTTTCGACGACTTCGAAGCCGCTGACATTGTTGAGCCGGCGGTCTCGGTGGTCAGCCAGGACATTGAGCTGATGGGGCAGCGAGCTG
Source organism: uncultured Tessaracoccus sp. (assembly GCA_964588895.1). Classification (GTDB taxonomy): domain Bacteria; phylum Actinomycetota; class Actinomycetes; order Propionibacteriales; family Propionibacteriaceae; genus Arachnia. The sequence goes on along the minus strand of CAZPSO010000035.1, from coordinate 453 downwards.
GAGAGGTCTTGTTGCAGCGCCTGCAGGGGCTGACTCGCACACCGGAGACCATCGTGCTATCCACCCATTTAGTGCTCAGAGGCTCAGAGCTACCTCCCGCCTAGGGCGGAGAACTGAACCGGGACAGGAACAGCGCCGAATCGGTAGGCTAAACAACGTTGTCTATGTCGTGTCCGCCCCACGGCGGCGGATGAATGCTCCAAGATTTGCTCTCGACCCTGACCTACCGGCCTACATGACCCGGGGGCAGTGAGTGCCAACCGTACTTTGCCGGGGTCAACGTCTGGGCGGACGGGCAGGATGAACAAGCACTTCTCATATTGACAGATGTCTATTCATCGATCAGGCTGATGATGAGGAAGGGAGCGGGCGTGAGCACACCATCGGTCCTGTTCGTTTGTGTCAAGAATGGCGGCAAGTCGCAGATCGCCGCTGCGATCATGCGCCAGATCG
>CAZPSO010000034.1:0-15579 GCA_964588895.1 uncultured Tessaracoccus sp. | reverse complement strand
GCCGCGTGGAAGACCTGGGCAGCCGATTGCGGTTTCGCCCCGCCCGGCTCACCCTGCTCCGCAAGCAATGAATCAGCCCATGAGACGTTGGTTGAGAAAAGGCCAGCAGCCACAAGTGCCACGATGGCTACTTGCAAATGCCGCCTCCTCGACGAAGGCCTTTTGAATGACGAATTGGGAGAAAGCTTGTTTCCCCCGCGCCGCCCGGACGAAAACAACCCAGACCGCATGTATATCCCCCCAGATATCTGCGCCGAAGTTGCCGACGCATTTGACAGTCAAGCGAAGTCTTGGAGGCGACGCCAACTTATTTATGGTTGTAATAGCACGGGGTTTGAGGTCCCGTACTTCACCCCGTATTGGCCCAGTAGTCGTCCCCGTAGCAACCCCTGAGGGAGAAGCAGTCGCCGATCGAGGGGGTCGGTGGGTGACTGCGCCGGCGAATGCTCTGCAGCAACCTCGTCATCCGGTGACTCACATCTGTTCAGACCGGCCGATTAACTCGGTGTTGCGCCTTGTCAGGACCCGACCGGCACGACCGAAAACCCCTTCGCTACCATGGAGATGGGCCTCGCGCATCCACGGGGTTCAGGGGGTAAGTCGATGCCCACTAGGGACGACGTTCAAACACCGCCTCCAGCCGGCCGTGCAGACGAAGCAGCCCTGCTAGATGGCATGGTCCAGCGAGCGCAAGCGGGCCGGGTCCAACTGGCCGCCATCGCAGGGCCGCCCGGAATCGGCAAGACCACCCTGATCAATCATCTGATCGACACCACACCCACTTGGCACCACCTCATCGTCGAACTCGATCCCACCGACACCGGCGTGCCAGGGGCCGCCGTCAAGCGGGTGTTGATGAAGCTGGCCGCTCGGACAGCGGAGCCAGCTACCACCGCAGAAGAACTGGTGCACGATGTGCTGACTGCAGCCCAGAATGCGGAAGAGCCCACAAACCTGATCATCGAAGACGTGCAGTGGATGGATCAGCTCTCGGGAGAGGTGCTGTGGCGCGCGGCCCGGGCCCTGGAGTCCGGCAAGGCCATGATCACCCTCAGCTACCGCACCCACACCGGCACCACGAGCGGCCGCATCGAGCGGTTCCTTGCTTCCGGTCGGCGCGGGCATCTGATCTTCCTGCAGCCGCTGACGTTGCAGGCAACCCAGGAGCTACTGGAGCGGAAGCTCAAGGTGCCCGTCTCCGTCCGCACGGCGCGCACAATCCTGAAGGCCACCGGCGGAGTGCCCCTGCTGCTGAGCACCGTCGCGAACTGGCTGGCCTCCGCGCCGCCGCATCAACGCCAGCTTTCCGCCGCACTCAAGGCCCTGGAGAACCAGCGCGACGGAAACCAGCGAATCTTCACCCACGCCCTGCTGGCCACCCTCAAGACGCTCAGCCCGGCAGAACAGTTCACCGTCCACTTGCTGGCCGTGGCCGAGACTGCCCTGCGCGTGGCAGTGCTGCAGATGATCCTGATGGGCGAAGGCCTAGAGCCCGTCAACATCGCCCAGCTCCTGGATACGGGCCTGGTGGCCTCCAGGCACGGGACTTCCGACATGACCATCGCGCACTCGCAGCTTGCGTCACTGATCGCGCAACAGATGCCGCTCGACCGCAGACTGCATCTGCACACACTGCTGGCCGCCAACACCACCGGCGAGACGGCGCTGTACCAACGGGTGCAGGCCAAGCTACTGACTCCCCATCCCGAGCGGGTGGAGGCCCTTGTCACGGAACTCACCGACGCCGCAACCGAGGCCCTGGACCAAGGCCATGTCGAGGCCGCCTTCCGCCGGTTTCGATGGGCCCTATGGTTCAGCGACGACCCCGAACTCTTGGGCCTGGCAGTACGAACTGCATTGGAGTCCAGCCCCGCCAAGCTGCTGCCCGCCCTTCGCTCCCACCTGGATCGCGCTCCCGTCACCCGGGTGGTCAGCGCAGCCACTGCTTGTCTGCGTCTGATCGACGGCGATCTCACTGGCGCGCTGGGCGCACTGCAGCAGGGCCTGGGGTTGCCCGAGTCCCCTGGCAACGACATGGGAACAATCCTGCCTTGTCAGGCACTGGCACTCATTGGGCGGAGCGCCCACGCCTCCGGGGAGCTCCATCTCGTCGGCCCCACGATTGACATGGCGCTGCCCCAGCTGCGGAGAGTCCTCGAGTCAGCGGGAGCAGACGGCAACCCCGGCAAACTGGCAGAGCTCACGGGCCTGGAAGCGCAACTCCGGATGTACTCTGCCCTCCGCGATCCCCACCCGGTGGCCAAGCACCGGGCAGTCTCGGAACTGGAACAACTGCTGGACGCTCTGGAGAACACGCCCGGCGTCGAACGATCACGCGATTCCGTGGCAGTCGTCCTCGGCACGATCATGCGCCGGCAGGGCAGAGTTCCCGAGGCGTACCAGTTGTTGTACGACGCTTTCCAGCGGCGCAACGTCGACGACGCCTTCCAGGTGCACCTCGCCACACAGCTGGGGATCATCGCCTTCCAGTCGGGGTACTGGGATGAAGCCCAGCAATTGTTCACCACCGCCATCGAGGACAGTCTGTTGCTGCCGGAGACCGTGGGAGTCCTCGCCGCCCACGCGTGGGCCGCCCTCGTGCCGCTGGGACGCGGAGAGAGTTCCGGGGGCCACGCTCTACTCGATCTGGTCACCACCCGGAGTTGCAAGCAGGACACGATCGTCAACATAGGGGTGTGGTTCGCCCGGGGGGTCGAGGCGCTGATGGCGGAAGACCACCCGGAGGTGGTGAGGTGGTTCGGGGAGATCGACGGCGTCCAGTCCGGGTGGTCGCACGTCGGTCATTGCTGGCAAGCCATGTACGCCCGGTCCTTGATCTTCATGGACCGAGCCCACGTGGTCCCCCGGTTGCAGCGTCGAGTGGAACTGGAGGCGGTCGCAATCCCCGCTCCCCTATTGGAAGCGATCAACCAGACACTCGGGGCAACGCTGAAGTGGGCGGGCGGGGATCTCGTCGGAGCCCATGACGGGCTCCGCCGCACCATCGAGTTGCTCGACTCCCTGCCCCCCGTACGTCCCGGAGCCGTGGACAACCTCGGCGGCAGCCATGCCCTGCTGCGCGCCTTCGCGATCTCCGACGTGGCCGAACTGGCAATCAACCACCGCGAACTCGCCCAGCAGCGTCCCGCGATCGCTCGGCTCACCCAGCAGGCCGCGGCCGTCTTCCTGCGCTGCGGAGCCACCACCATGCACCAGAAGTGCAGCACACTGTTCACGACGCTGGTCAACAGCGACGAATTCGACGAGTTCAGCCTGCCCGGGGACCCCCAGGATGGGGAGCCAGAGGACGAATCCATCCACCACATGAGGCGGGACCAGGCCTACAAGCGACTCAGCACACTCACCTCGCGAGAGCGACAGATCGCGCTGGACGTGGCACAGGGTCGAAGCAACAAGGAAATCGCCACCGCGCTGTTCCTCAGCGTGCGCACCGTGGAGTACCACGTCGCCAATTGCCTGACCAAACTTGACCTCCGCAGCCGGGTGGACCTGCGCAACGTCCTGTCACCGGCGCTCGAGGTGCGCATGCGATCCGACGCCGACGCGTGAGGCATTGCTCACACCCGGCTCAGTATCCGCGGCGCTGGCGTTGGCCGTACTCCCGCAGCCGGTTCGGATACGGCACCACACCGGCATCGTAGGCGGGCAGGTGGTAGGTGTCGGCGAAGTCGTAGCCGAACCTGATTGAAGGGATGGCGCGACGGGTGGACTCGCCGTCGGCGGCGACCAGCAGGATGGACGGTTTGTTGAAGTTGGTGGGCTCCTCCAACCAAGCTTCCACGCCCCGCCGCGTGGTCACGAAACTGCTGAGGTGGTCGACCACCGCGTCGCCGCGCTCTCGCTCGGTGGGTCCGCCCTCAGTCTCTTTCGATTTGCGCCTGAACCATCGCACCCCTTCATTATGCCCGTCGACGCCAACAGGGGCCCCGCGGGTGGGCGGAGCCCCTGCTGTGGGGGGGATCGAAGGTGTGGTTTCAGTCGCCGGTAGCCGGAAGGCCGGGGGCCTGGGAGCCAACGCGGGTGGGCGAGGGCGAGGAGCCGGGGCCGGGCTGCGGCGAGGTCGTCGGACTGGCCGTCGGGGACGGGCTGGGATCCGGCGCCGGGCTGTCGGTGGGTTCGGGGCTGGGGCTCTGCGTCGGCTCCGGCTCCTGCTGGGGGTGGACCGTCAGGGTCACCGAGGCGGAGTAGGTGCCGTCGGAGAGGGTCATGAGGTAATCCGCCGGCTCGAGTTCGGCGGGGAAGGTCACCTGGCCGGAGACGGAGAAGTTGTCGCCCACCGTGCCCAGGGTTCCGGAGAAACGCTGGGCCCCGCCGCTGTCCGCCAGGCTCAGGGTCACCTGGGCGCCGGGGGTGAAGTCGCCCGCGCTGATGGTGACGGGCTCGCCCGTGGTGAACAGCTCGGGGTCGCTCACCACCCACTCGGCGCCGAAGACCCTCACCGCCAGTTCGTTGCTGGATCCCAGGTTCACACCGTCGCCGGAGACGCAGTTGGCCGTCAGGGCAACGGTCAGGCCGGAGTGGTTCTCCGAGACGGTGTAGGTGATGGTGTTGCCGGAGTAGGTGGTGTTGGCGGTCTCGGCGATGCCGTTGACGAGCAACTGGAGGGCACCGTCGGCGGCTGCGCACTCGTCGCCGGCGGTCACCACAACCTGGTCGCTGGCCATGACCGCCGCGCTGCTTGCGCTGACGCTGAATGAAAACGCCGCGCTCGCGACAGCGGCTACCCCCAACGTGGACACCACGGCCGCTGCGCTGGCAACGGCAAAGATCTTCTTGATGCTCACAACTTTCCTTAGGTTCCCCGACGGCCCGAACTACGCCCTTGCTCGTCATCGCGCATGTTATCGGACGAACGGTTCATGCAAAACCATGCGCGGGTAGCCCCACACGTAAAGGGTGAGGCGGCTAGGCTGAGGGGGTACACGAGGGTTAGTAAAGGAGCCAATCTCACATGTCTAGCGAAGTAACGCTGCCGGCACTGGGCGAATCAGTCACGGAGGGCACCATTTCACGCTGGCTCAAAGCCGTGGGCGACACCGTCGAGGCCGACGAACCGCTGCTGGAGGTCTCCACCGACAAGGTGGACACCGAAATCCCGTCACCCGTGTCGGGCACACTGCTTGAGATCCGCTTCCAGGAGGACGACGTGGCCGAGGTGGGCGACGTCCTCGCTGTGATCGGCGACGAGGGCGAGGCCGCATCGGACGAACCTGCCGAGGAGCCCGCGGAGGAGTCCGCCCCAGAACCCGAGGAGAGCGCCGAGGAAGAGCCTGTGGAGGAAGAGCCCCAGCAGGAGGAGGACGCCCCCGCATCAGCGCCCGCCGCCAGTTCCGATGCCACTGAGGTGCCGCTGCCCGCACTGGGCGAATCAGTCACAGAGGGCACCATCTCGCGGTGGCTGAAGGAAGTGGGAGAGAGCGTCGAGGTCGACGAACCGCTGCTGGAGGTCTCCACCGACAAGGTGGACACCGAGATCCCCTCCCCCGTGGCAGGCACACTCCTTGAGATCCGCTTCCAGGAGGACGACGTGGCCCAGGTGGGAGAGGTCCTGGCACTCGTCGGCGACGCGACCTCCGAGCCAACCGAGCAGCCCGGGGCGGAGGGTCCAACGGACCAGACACCGGAGGATCTCGAGGAGCAGGAAGAGGACGTGGCCGAGTCCACCCCCGAACCGCAACAGCCCAAGCAAGAGGCCAAGCCCGAGGAGAAGCCGCAGCCCACCCAGCGTCCCCGCGAAGGCCAGGCACCGGCCCGCTCGGAGAAGGTGGAGGCCGCGGTGGCACGTCGCGCTGCGCAGGCCAGCGGGGATGGCACCTACGTCACGCCCCTGGTGCGCAAGCTGGCCCAGGAGCACAACGTCGAGCTCACCCAGATTGAGGGCACCGGCGTGGGTGGCCGCATCCGCAAGCAGGACGTCCTGGCAGCAGCCGAGGCCGCCAAGTCCAAGCCCGCCGAGGCCGCGCCGGCCGAGGATGAGAAGGCGCCCGCCGCAGCACCCGCAGCCGCCGTATCCGACGAGGCCAAGAAGGTGCGTGGCACCACGGAGAAGCTCTCCCGCATGCGCAAGGTGATCGCGACGCGCATGAAGGAATCGCTGGACACCACTGCGCAGCTGACCGCCACCGTCGAGGTGGACCTCACGGCCATCAGCCACATCCGCAACCAGGTCAAGGACGAGTTCAGGAAGCGTGAGGGGGCCTCCCTGTCGTATCTCCCGTTCATCATCCAGGCCACTGTGGAGGCGCTCAAGGCCTTCCCGAAGGTCAACGCGCAGATCGACGTCGAAGCCGGCACCGTCACCTACGCCGACGGCGAGCACATCGGTTTGGCCGTCGACACCGAGCGTGGCCTCATGGTGCCGGTGATCAAGGACGCCGGCCACCTGAACCTGACCGGTCTGGCCAAGAAGATCGGTGACCTCGCGCGCCGCACCCGCGACGGCAAGGTCACGCCCGACGACCTGTCCGGCGGCACGTTCACCGTGACCAACTACGGCTCGGCCGGCACGCTGTTCGACACGCCGATCATCAACCAGCCGGAGGTGGCCATCCTGGGCACCGGTGCGCTGACCAAGCGCCCCGTCGTGATCACCGACAAGTTCGGCAGCGAGTCCATCGCGGTGCGCCACATGATGTACCTCTCGCTCAGCTACGACCACCGTCTGATCGATGGAGCCGACGCTGCCCGCTTCCTCAGCGCGATCAAGGATCGCCTCGAGGACGGCGACTTCGGTGGTGAGCTCGGACTCTGACCCACTGATAACCCTCAACGTCCAGGGCCCGCCGACTCGCATCTCGCGTGTCGGCGGGCCCTGGACGTTGGGCTTGCTGGTCTTCCGCAACTGAGCCTGCTTCCGCTCCCAGAGGCCCTTCCGGCGGTGGGCACCTTCCTCTTTCCGGAGCCTGTGGACGGACCCTCTCAGCTGTGATCGCAGGACTATCTATATGTATACGTGCGGGCCTCGCGTATATGACGAGGTCCGCACACATGCATATAGATAGGATCATCACCGGGCACCCGGCGGCGAGAGGATCCCATGTTCGAAGGTGAAAACCAGCTCAGCGACGAGCTGCTCCGGGGTCCGGCCCACTTCGATGAGGTCTGGCAGGACGCACGGCGCGAGGCTGACTCGGTGGCGGTGGACGCGGTGCGGCTGGACGCGGTGGAGCGGACCGGGACGCACGTGATCACAGCGGTCCAGTTCACCTCCACCGACGGCGTACGCATCGGCGGCTGGCTGCGAGAACCGGCCGACGGCGCGGCCGAGCGCGGCGTCGTGGTACTCCACGGCTACGGGGGTGTGCTGGGCGTCGAGGAACTGCCACCGCCGCTGGAGCTCCCCGGCACCGCGGAGTTCCATCCGGTGCTGCGCGGTCTGCCCGCACTCAGCCAGCTACCTGGACTGGAGCCCATCTCCTCCGCACACGTGTTGCACGGAATTGACGACCGCGACACCTACATCCACCGCGGCTGCACCCAGGATGTCTGGCTGGCCGTCTCGGCCCTGCACCACCTGGTGCCTGCGGCGGCGCGCCGCACCGACTTGGTGGGCAGCAGCTTCGGTGGCGGCATCGGAGCCCTGGCCCTGCCTTGGGAGCCGCGCATCACGAAGGCCTGCCTGCACGTGCCCAGCTTCGGCAACCACCCCGAGCGGTTGCAGATTCCCTGCACCGGCAGCGGCGAGCAGGTGCGCCAAGCCGTGCAGCGTGACCCGGCACTCGGCCAGATCCTGAGGTACTTCGATGCCGCGACGGCCGCCGCCCGCGTCCGCATCCCGGTGATGGTGTGCGCTGCACGCGAGGACCCAGCGGTGCCACCCGTCGGCCAGTTCAGCGTGTTCCACGCTTTGGTGGGACAGAAGTCGCTGCTCCTCCAGGCCGCCAGCCACCAGGAGTATCCGGGCCAGGGACGCGACGACGCCGTCCGCCACGCGGCCTTCTCCGCCTGGTTGCGCTGACGACCCCGGACTGGACGCACGTTGTGCACCGAGTGAGGCGCAGCGCAGCGGAGCCCGACGAGGCAGCTCGGGACCGGACTACTGCGGTGCGACCGCCTCGGCGCCCCGGTCGGCGACCGCCAGGCTGAGACGCTCGTGAGAGCCCGATAGGTGCTCGTCCAACACCCGGCCGAACTCCCGGATCTTGCGGGCTTCAGCCAGCTCCAACAACCTGCTGTGGTCGTGGTGCGATGGCCGCAGGTCTGCATCCTGGGCGTTGGTGATGTCCAGCAGGGTTGCGAAAGTGGGCTGATACTGGCGCCACAGACCCAGCAGCCGGCTGTTGCCGGAAAGGACGTAGAACTGGGTGTGGAACTCGAGATCAGCCACGGCGTAACGGTGCTGGTCGCCTTCCTCAGCAAAGCGACCCATGAGGTCGAGTTGCTTGTGGCTCGGGGCCCAGTCGGATTCGCCCGAGCGCTGGATGGCAAGCCTGCAGGCGAGCTGCTCTGCGGCTGCGCGGATCTCGTAGATCTCGTCGATGTCTTCTTGACGGAACGGCTTGGTGTAGTAACCGCGACGGCGGGATTCCAGCAGCCCCTCCGCGAGCAGGACCCGCAGTGCGTCCCGCACAGGACCGCGGCTCACCTCATACTCTCTGGCGAGATTGTCCTCGACGAGGTGCGTCCCCGCCGCCACCTCTCCACGCACGATCCTGCTCCGAAGCAGTGCCGCCAGTTGCTCGCCCAACGCAACGGGGCGAAGCGCAGTTGTCGCCACGAGAGCCCTCCCTTTTTGCCTTGACCTAAACGTTACCTAGGAATGCTTGCACCCCAGCATCGACCTCCCCTAGAGTTTCGTCAACTGTTAACGGTAGACGGACTACAAAGAAGTGGGGTCCCATGTCGTCGCCTGAGATACTTTCGGCGCTCACCACACCTTTCACGCGCGACGGTGCCATCGACGACGCCGCGTTCCAGACCAACCTCGACCGCCTGGTCCACCATGTCGACGGCGTCTTCGTTGCCGGTACCACTGGCGAGTTCCCGGCACTTGACGAGGCGGAGCATGCAGGTCTGGTGGCTGCCTGCCTCGAGACCTTCGGCCCCCAACGCGTGGTGGTCCATGTCGGAGCCCCGAGCACCCGACAGTCCCTGCGCCTGACGCACGAGGCCCGTCGCCTCGGCGCGGTGCGATTCGCCGCCCTGACCCCCTACTACCTGCCCGCCAGTCCCGACGGCATACTGCGCCACTGGGCCAGCATCCACGAGGTTTGCGAAGGCGAGCTGTACGGCTACGTCTACCCCGACGTGGCCGTCACGGACCTCCTGCCGGAGGACCTCCCCCACGTGATCGCATCTGGCATCGCCGGCATCAAGGTGTCCGATACTGCCTCCACGCGGGTGAGGGAGTACCTCGCCAACGCCCCGGATGGCTTCAAGCTCTGGTCCGGCAACGACGCCGACATCCCCGACGTGATGGCCGCGGGCGGCACCGGCACCGTCTCCGGCGTCAGCGGAGCCTGCCCCCAACCGTGGGCATCCCTCCGCGACGCGATGGCGACCGGTGATAAGGAAGCGGCCGAGGCAGCGCAGGAGGTCATCCAGTCCGTAGTGGCGGTGCTCGGCACGAGTATCTCCCACCTCAAGCACGCCCTGACCATCCAGGACGTAATAGGCGGCCAGTGCCGCATGCCCATCGACCCACCCACACCCGAAATCCAGACCAGGATCGCCGCAGCAGTCGACCTGGCCGCCAACGTCAACCCCACCCAGTAAGGAGATCACCATGAAACGCACCATTATCGGAGCCCTGGCAGCAGCCGTCGCGCTCACAGGCGTAGCGTGCAGCGACAACGGGGAAGGAGGGGACAGCAGCTACCCGACGAGCGACATCACACTGATCGTCCAGGCCGCGGCCGGCGGCGGTTCGGACCTGTCGTCCCGAGCGCTCGCCACCGCCCTGGAGCCCATCCTTGGACAGTCGATCATCGTGGAGAACCGTCCTGGCGCATCGGGCTCCACCGCGATGCTTCACGTGAAGGACCAGGCCGCCGACGGCTACACCATCGGGTTCGGTCCGGTGGAGATCGCGATGCTCGGTTCCATGAACTTCGACATCCATCCCAGTGACTACGACATGCTCGGCCAGATCATGCTCGGCCCTGGCGTCCTGTCGGTGCCCGCCGACAGTCCGTACGACACCCTCGACGAGTTCATCGAGGCGGCACAGACCCAAGAGATGACGGTGTCCAACTCCGGCGCCGGGTCCATCTGGGAACTGGCTGGTGCGAGCTTGGCGGACGTCACGGGTGCACAGGTGCAGCCGGTTCCATTCGACGGTGGCGCTCCCGCCGTCGCCGCGGTGCTCGGTAACCAGGTGGACGCGGCGGTCTCAGGAGTCAACGAGGTCAAGCAGAACCTTGAAGACGGTCTCCTCAAGGTGCTCGCCATCTTCCACACGGAACGCCACCCCGAGCTGCCGGACGTTCCCACCGCTGCCGAGCAGGGCGTTGACATCGAAATCGGCGGCTGGGGCGGCATCTACGCACCCAAGGGACTGCCGGACGACGTGCGCGAAACGCTCGAATCGGCCATCGCCGAAGCAGTGGAGCAGGACTCCTACCAGGAGATCATCACCGGCAGCGGCAACCTCGTGGTCTACAGGGACTCCGCGGAGTTCACCCAGTTCGCCGAGGATGAAGCCGAGCGCTTCGCTGACCTGATCGGGAACTGAGGCCGGTGACTCACACCGACGGCGGGTCACCCGCGCCGTCCCAGAGGGAGGAGACCGCCACTGCCCCGATTGCGCTCCGCATGGAGCTGGTCGCGGCCTTGGTGGTCACCGCCTTCGGTGTGTTCATGCTCATGGGGGCACGCTCCATCCACGTGCGCAATGAGACCGGGGGCATCGACCCCAGGTGGTGGCCGACGGTGATCGCAACAGGCATCATCGTCTGCGGATTGTGGATGCTGGCAAACATGCTGCTCAAGGTGAGCATCGAACGCCAGGTGGAGCCAGCCCGCCGCAAAGGCTGGATCCAAATGCTCGCGACGGTTGCGGGGGTCGTCATCCTCCTGGTCCTGTGGAATGCCGGCGTGACGTTCCTGATCCTTGGGCCGGCCTTCCTGGTGGCGATCAACTGGATCTATGGATTGCGGAAGTGGACGTCGCTGGTGCTCTTCCCGGGCATCATCGCCGCCATCCTCTACGTGGTGTTCCAGTGGCTGTTGCGGGTGCCGCTGTGAACGCGATCATCGACGGCCTCGCGGCGCTCTTCGAACCAACAGCAATGCTGTTCTTCGTCATCGGGTTGGGCCTTGGCCTGCTCGTGGGTGTCTTTCCCGGCATCACCATCACGATGGCCGTTGCCCTGGCCACCAGTTTCACGCTGACACTTGAGCCGGCACAGGGGCTGGCAATGCTGCTGGCCATCTACGTCTCGGCCCAGTACGGCGACCGGATCCCATCCATCCTGGTCAACACACCCGGCACCCCGGCGGCTGTGGCCACGACATTCGACGGCTACCCGATGGCACGCAAGGGACAGGCTGGCATCGCGCTGTCCATCTCGGCAATCGCCACCACCGTCGGCATCCTCATGTCGATGCTGGTTCTCATCTTCCTGGCTCGTCCCATCGCCTCGTTCGCCCTCCGATTCGGGCCGTTCGAAATGTTCGCGTTGGTCTTCTTCGGGCTGACCGTCATCATCTCCATTGCCTCGCACTCATTGGCCAAGGGCATCTTCGGCGGTTTGCTGGGCATCGCTCTGGCGGTCATGGGGCTCGACCCCATCACCGGGGACGCCCGCTTCGCGTTCGGCCAGGCCGAGCTCACCGGCGGCTTCAACTTCATCGCCCTCATCATTGGCTTGTTCGGCATCACCGAGGTGCTGGACCAGGCCCTCACCCACCATGAGAGCAAGGTGCGCCCCATCTCGGCATTCGGCCGTTGGTGGCCCAACAAGGCGGAGATGAAACGCTCCCTCAAGCCCATGGCCCAATCCGGGGCCTTGGGGGTCGTCATTGGCGTGGTGCCGGCCGCCGGCGGCGACATCGCAGGTCTGGTGGGCTGGAACCGTGCCAAGGCCATCTCGAAACACCCCGAGGAGTTCGGCAAGGGTTCCATCGAGGGCCTCGTCGGCGCGGATACCGCATCGAGTTCCACGCTGGGTGGTTCCCTGACCACCACCCTGTCCCTGGGCATCCCCGGTGACTCGGTGATGGCCATCATGCTGGGCTCGATGATCATCTGGGGAATCCAGCCCGGCCCATCCCTGTTCGTGCGACGCCCAGACATCATCGTGACCATCGTCGCGATCATGCTGCTGGCCACCTTCGCCTCCACCATCGTCAGTCTGGTCCGCACCAAGGGCATGCTCAGGCTGCTGGACCTGCGGCCGCAGTGGATCTGGGGCATCATCATCGTCTTCTGCATGGTGGGCACCTACGCCACCACCAACAATGTGCTGACCGTGGTTCAGATGCTCATCTTCGGCATCGTCGGGCTGCTGCTGCGCCGCGTCGGCATCCCCGCCGGCCCCGTCGTGCTTGGCTTCCTCCTCGGTCCGCTGGCCGAAGCCAACCTCCGCCGCGCCATGATCATTGGCGAACCCATCGAGTTCGTCACCTCACGCCCGATCGCCACGGTCCTGCTGCTGCTGGCCTTCGCCTCGCTGCTGTGGCCGGTGGTCAGCCGGCGCCTGAAGCGTCGCACCAAGAAGGAGGTGGCGGGTGTCCCATGAGCCACGCAGACCTCCTCTTCCCGCCGTCGCCCAACATGCAGGTCCACGCAAGTTCGATCCTGGTCCTCGACAACAGCACCTGGCTGGTGGCATGGTACGCCGGCTCACACGAGGGCGCTGACGACAGCGCCATCCACATCATGCGTCGCCGCGGAGGCGACACCACGACAGTTCGGATCGCACCCCGGGATCCCCTCCCCCACTGGAACCCGGTGCTGGCCCCTGGTCCCGACGGGCGCACCTGGCTCTTCTTCAAGCGCGGTCACCGGATCGACGAATGGGTGACGTGGACCAGTCAATCCACCGACGATGGCCTGACGTGGTCCGAACCCATGGAGCTGGTGCCGGGAGACGCATCCGGGGGTCGTGGTCCCATTCGCCAGGCCCCGGTGCTAGTGGGCGGTCTGTGGATCGCGCCCGGATCAGTGGAGGTGTGGGAGCCTCAGCGGTGGGACAGTTTCATGGATGTCTCCGCCGACCAAGGGCGGTCGTGGCAACAGGTGATGCTGCCGTTGAACCACTCAAACATTCGGGGCGCCGGGTGCATCCAACCCTGCCTGGTAGCCCAGCCGGACGGCACCTTGGTGACCCTGACCCGCAGCACCGCAGGCTGCGTGTTCCGCAGTTCCACCGGGGATCCCTACTCCTGGCCCCCTCTGGAGCCCACCGGATTGCCCAACAACAACAGCGGGATCGCCGCTGCAGGACTGGACGGCGGCCGGATCGTTCTGGTTCACAATGACGACTCGAGCAATTGGGGAGCCCGCTCCCGCCTCGTGTGGTCGGTATCTGCCGACCGTGGCAGGACCTGGTCAGCGGGCGGCTTCGTCGCTGACGGTTCGGGATCGGGCCCAATGGATGGACGGCCCAGCCACGCAACCGCCACCGGCGTGGTCACCACCGGGGAGGGTGAGTACTCCTACCCGGCTCTGGCCGTGGTGGGGGACGAACTGTGGGTGACCTATACCTGGCAACGACGCAGCATCGCGCTGGCCCGGCTCCCCGTCCCCGGTCAGCGTTGACCAAACACGGCGGTTCGCGGCTCGGTCACCTCCGTCTGGCTCCGTTCGACGGGGCCGTTGGCTGCAGGCAAGTCGTGCACAAAAGGTGAGGTCAGGCCCACAGCTTGGCGCTCTCCGCCAAGTCGGTGCGGGTTACCTGACCCGCGCAGGCTCCCAAACCGGTTAGCGTAAGGCATGAGCAACACCGAGGTCGACTCACCGGTCATCGACTGTCCGCCCACCGCTGAGCACCATGGCGATGAGGTGGAGTCGTTCCCGCCGAAGGAGGTGACCCTGGGCGACGAGGACGCGCTGAAGGTGCGTCGCACCCTGCCCAACATGCGCCGCTCGTTCGTGGGCGCCTGGTGCTTCGTGGACCACTACGGCCCCGAGGAGGGAGCCTGCATGGACGTGCCGCCGCACCCGCACACCAGCCTGCAGACCGTCAGCTGGCTGTTCTCCGGCGAGATCGAGCACCGTGACTCCGGTGACGTGCACACCATGGTGCGCCCCGGGGAGGTCAACCTGATGACGTCGGGCTACGGCATCTCGCACTCCGAAGTCTCCACCAAGAGCCGCGCCGCGCTGCACGGCGTGCAGTTGTGGACAGTGCTGCCCAAGGAGTCGGCCGATCTGACGCGCGAGTTCCAACACCACGCACCGACGCTGAACGACGATCATGCGGGCGTGCAGTCGCGGGTGTTGATCGGCACGCTGGGCGAGGCGGCCTCGCCCATTCACACCGAGACTCCGCTGCTGGGGGCGGAGCTGATCCTGGCGCCGGGCACCACGTGGGAGACCGCCGTCGACCCTGGCTTCGAGCACGGCATCCTGGTGGACACCGGCTACGTCGACTTCGACGGCACCCGCCTGGACAACAGCGTGCTGGGAGTCCGCGACGCCGGCCTCGGGCACCTGCGCCTGCACAACCCCACGGACAAACCCGCGCGCCTGATGCTGCTGGGAGGCACCCCGTTCCACGAAGGCATCGTCATGTGGTGGAACTTCATCGGCCGCACCCACGATGACATCCACCGCCTGCGCGAGGAGTGGAACAACCACCCTGATGACCGGTTCGGACGGGTGAAGGGCTACCAGGGCAGCGTCGAGCGTCTCCCGGCGCCCGAGATTCCTGTCGACCTGAGGCTCAAGCGCCGCTTCCGGCGCGGTCGCGAAACCTGATCGTACGGATGGCTCCCTCCACCTGGTTGGGCGAGGGTCGGATTCGGCGCCTCAGGCGGAGTGGCGCTCCAGGACGGATCGGTGGGTCAGTCGCCAGGTGCGCCAAGCCGAGAACACAAACAATCCGACGCTGACCCAGACCAGGATGAAGCCCGCCCAGCGGGCAGCTGGCATGGGTTCGTTGAAGATCAGCCAACCCACCAGGAACTGGCCGATGGGCGCGATGTATTGCAGCATTCCCAGTGTGACCAGTTGTACCCGGGCGGCGCCGGCAGCGAACAGCAGGAGGGGAACGACGGTGATCGGTCCGGCAAGGTAGACCAGCCACCCGTAGGACTGGATCGGGGCAGCGGTCAGCTGCGACGACCACCACAGGTCGCCGACGTAGACCAGGGCGATGGGCGTGAGCGCGGCAGTCTCAACGGTCAGTCCGTCCAGCGCCGGGACCCGCCCGCCGACGCGCTTCTTCACCAGGCCGTAGGTGCCGAACGAGACCGCCAGGATGAACGCGATCCACGGCACCTCGCCGTAGCCCACGATGAGCACGACGCTGGCCAGCGCGCCGATGCCGAAGGCGAGCCATTGAATCCGGTTCAGCCGCTCCCCCAGCACCGCGACTCCGAGCACGGCCGCGACGAGGGGATTGATGAAGTAGCCGAGGGCGGCATCCAGGGTGCGACCGGTGTTGACGCCGT
>CAZPSO010000033.1:0-15707 GCA_964588895.1 uncultured Tessaracoccus sp. | reverse complement strand
ACGGCAACGAGGTCGACCTGGTGCCGGGTGCGACGCTCGGCGAGGGCAGCAGGACCACCGACTGGCACGCAGTCTTCAGCGCGATGGCGTGCTACCGCATCACGTCGCCAGCACAAGAGGGAGACCTGGCAGCCGCAGCAGCGGCACTGTCCGAAGATGCTGGCTTCCCGCTGCTGATCGACCTCCGCCCAGGACTGGTGATCCTCGACAGCGGCAAGGACCAGTACGAAAAGGATGCTCACGGCCTTGAGATCGACTTCGGCAACCTCGCCGGAAACCTCCAGAGCGCTGCCCGCGACCTCGGGGCAACCGCGCACCCGGAACTGCCGCGCTTCGTGCAGCTCTTCCTCGATGCCGCCGACGTCGCCGCCGTCCGCGCGTTCTGGGTGGCCGCACTTGGATACGCCTGCGACCGACGAGCCGGGGTCAGCGACATCTACGATCCGCAGCGGCTGGGCCCGGTGCTGGTGTTCCAGGAGCTCGATGCCCTGGACAAGGAGCGGCGCCAGCAGCGCAATCGCATCCACTTCGAGCTCGCTGTGCCGTCGGACCACGCACAGGCGCGCCTCGCCACGACCCTCGCAGCCGGTGGCCGCATCGTCGGCGAGTCGGAGAATCGCTGGCGGGTCGCCGACCCCGAGGGCAACGAAGTGGTGATCATCAGTGAGCCGGCGAGCCTCGGGCAGGCGCCGCCAGTTCCGGCCTAGTGTGGCGGTGTGGCTGTCAGCAGAAGTCGCACCGCACGCTACTCACGACGTCGCCAGCGAAGGCTCGGCAAGGTGGTCAACGACCTCACCGAACAGCAGTGGCAGGCCGTGAGCGAGGCATGGGCCGGATGCGCCTACTGCGGCACCACCGACGTTCCCCTGCAGCGTGATTGCGTTCTCCCGATTTCACGCGGCGGGCGGTACACCGTGGACAACATCGTGCCGGCATGCCGCGCCTGCAATTCCAGCAAGTGCAACAGCGAGGTCACCACCTGGATGCGTCACAAGCGGCTCGACGAGGAGGGCTTCCTTCTGCGGCTCCACGAGATCCAGACGCGGCTGTCTCCACCTGCATGAGGAGACGTCGCCCCTGGAGGACTCACGATCCGGCGGCGCCGAAGGGACCTGCGTGGCAGGCTGGGGACATGGATTTCATCTGGAGACTGATCGTCACCGCGGTTGCCACCGCGATTGCCGTGTGGCTGGTACCAGGGATCTCGATCACCGGGGAGAACCAAATCCTGACCCTGGTGATCGTGTCGCTGATCTTCGGCCTGGTCAACGCTGTCATCAAGCCCTTGACACAGGCATTGAGCTTCTGCCTGATCATCCTCACCCTGGGCCTGTTCCTGCTCGTGATCAACGCGCTGATGCTGATGCTGACCTCGTGGCTGGCAGGGCAACTGGGCGTCGGCTTCGAGGTGGACGGCTTCCTGCCAGCCCTATTCGGCTCCATCATCATCGCCGTCATCGGCGCACTGCTCGGCGGTGTGTTGGGCAACAGGCGCAAGGCCTGAGGTCCCAGGGCGCGGCCCGGCGCCCTAGAATGCCAGCCATGGAACTCCACCTGACGCTGCAACCCGTCTCCGGCCTCATCGGGGTGTGGGAGGGCGAGGGGTTCGGCCAATACCCGACCATCGACGACTTCCACTACCGCGAGGAGTTGACCTTCTCCAACATCGGCAAGCCGTTCCTCACCTACCAGCAGCGCACCTGGTCCCCCGACGGGAGGCCGATGCACGTGGAGACGGGTTACCTGCGGGTCCCCTCCGCCGACCTCGCCGAGTTCGTGCTCGCGCAGCCGACGGGGCACGTGGAATTGGCCGAGGGAAGCCTCACCACCGACGATGGCGTGACGTTGTCCTTGCTGTCACGGCTGCTGGCCACCGCCACCGCCAAGCGGGTGGGATCCAACCTGCGGCGCTACGAAATGCGGGGCGACCAACTGGACACGTCCATGGACATGGCCGCGGTCGGCCAGCCCCTGACGCGCCACCTGACCAGCACGCTGTTCCGCAAGGCTTGAGACGACCTCTCACCAGTCGTGAATCGAACCGTCCACCCTCCGTGCCACCGGGAGGTACCGCGGCTCGTACGGGTACTTGGCGGCCGCCTCGTCGTTGTAGACCATGCCCAGCCCCGGCTCTTCGCTGGGGATGAGGTAGCCGTCGGCGAAACGCGGATAGCCCTGGAACACCTCCAGGGTCTCCGGCGCGTGCTCCATGTACTCCTGGATGCCGAAGTTGGGGATGGCGATGTCCAGGTGGATGGCCGCCGACAGCGCCACCGGTGAGAGGTCCGTGGGCCCGTGCGAGCCGGAGCGCACCTGGTAGAGGGCAGCCAGATCGAAGATCCGACGCAGGTGCGTGATCCCGCCCGCGTGCGTGACGGTGGTGCGAACGTAGTCAATCAGCTGGTTGGTGATCAGGTGCTGCACATCCCAGATGGAGTTGAGCACCTCCCCTACCGCGATGGGCGTGGTGGTGTGCTCACGGATCAACCGGAACGATTCCTGGTTCTCGGCCGGAGTGGGGTCTTCCATCCAGAACAGGCGGCACTGCTCCACGTCCTTGCCGAACCGTGCTGCCTCGATGGGCGTGAGCCGGTGGTGCACGTCGTGCAGCAGGTGCATCTCGAAACCGAACTCCTCCCTCACCCGCGCGAGGTATTCGGGCGCCAGCGCCAGGTAGGCCTCGGTGGACCACGGCTGTTCGTCGGGCAGGTCCGAGGCGGCGGGCTCGTAAATTTGGCCCTTGCGGACCCCATACGTGCCGCCCATGCCCGGTACCGCCATCTGGGCGCGAACGGCCTTGTAGCCCTGGTCGCGGAACCCGGCGACGTCATCGATGAGCGAGGCAATGTCCATACCCGAGGCGTGTCCGTAGACCATCACGCCGTCGCGCGACTTGCCTCCGAGCAGCTGGTAGAGCGGAAGGCCCGCCACCTTCGCCTTGATGTCCCACAGCGCCATGTCGACCGCCGCGATGGCCGTCATCGTGACCGGGCCGCGCCGCCAGTAGGCCCCCTTGTACAGGTACTGCCAGGTGTCCTCGATCCGGCTGGAATCCCGACCCTTCAACAGAGGGGCGATGTGGTCCCGCAGATACGAGGCGACGGCCAGTTCCCGTCCGTTGAGTGTGGCATCCCCCAGCCCCACCACGCCGTCTGCCGTGGTCAGTCTCAGGGTGACGAAGTTGCGGCCCGGGCCGGCCACCAGCACCTCCACCTTTTCGATGGCGTCCATGTGCCCCTCTCTCATTGTGGTCTTTGTTTCCCCACACTACTATTGTGTCAGCCCTGCAGGAAGGTCAGGACCGCCCTGACGCGACGGTGCACATCGCCATGGTCCTGTAACCCCAGCTTTGCGAAGATCCGCTGGGAGTGCTTCTCCACCGCACCCTCGGAGATGAAAAGCTCCCTCGCGATCCCCGCGTTGGTGCGCCCCTGGGCCATCTCCGCCAGCACCGCCCGCTCCCGCGGAGTGAGCTCGGCGATGGGGTCGCGCGCGCTGCGGCGGCCCATCACCTGCGCCACCACCTCGGGATCCAGCACCATCCCCCCGGCAGCCACCCGCCCACAGGCATCCAGGAAGGAGTCGATGTCACTGACCCGGTCCTTCAGCAGGTAGCCGATCGCGCCGGTGCCGGCAGCCAGCAGGTCGGCGGCGTAGCTGAGCACGATGTACTGGCTGAGCATCAGGATGGGCGCATCCGCCCACACGTTTCGGATCGCCATGGCCGCCCGCAGTCCCTCATCGGTGTTGGAGGGTGGCATGCGGATGTCGCTGATCACCAGATCGGGCCTCAGTTGAAGGGCGGCCGGCACCAGTTCCGTGCCGGAGCCGACGGCGCCCATCACGTCGTGACCGGACTCGGCCAGCAACAACGACAAGCCCTCCCGCAGGAGGACCGAGTCGTCGGCGATCAGGATTCGCAAGGGATCATCGCCTCCACTTCGGTGCCGCCGCCTTCCGGTGAGTTGACCGCCAGGTGGCCCCCGGCACCCTTCACCCGTTGTTGCAGACCCTGCAGGCCATGTCCCTTCGAGACCCGGGCGCCGCCCGCCCCGTCGTCTTTTACGCTCACGTACAGGGCCCCGTCGGACATTCCGATCGTCACGATGGCCTCGGTGCCGCCGGAGTGCTTGTTGACGTTGGCCAGCGCCTCGCTCACCACGAAGTAGGCGGTCGACTCGACATGGGACGGGAGCCGGCCGGGCGCATTGGCGTAGATCACCACGGGCACGTCCGAGGCTCCGGCCAGTTGGGTGACGGCCGCCTCCAGGCCGCGGTCCACCAGCAGGGGCGGGGCGATGCCGCGGGAGAGGTTGCGCAGTTCCGCGAGCGTGTCCTGCGTCAGCGTCATGGCGTCGCTGATGATGTCACGGGCCCGCACGGGGTCCTTGTCCATCTGCTGCCGGGCCCGCGCCAGGTCCATCTGCAGCCGCACCAGGCGCTGCTGGGGACCATCGTGGATGTCGCGCTCCAGCCTCCGCAGAGAGTCGGTTTCCGCCGCCTGCTGGTAACGACGCGACTCCGCGAGTTCGGTGATCCGGGCGCGGTCCCGGGCCGGGCTGGCCAGCAGCGCCTCACCCAAGCCAAGTTGTGCACTGGTCAGGCCCCGGATCACCGGAGGTGCGGTGAGCAGCGCGGCCAGGCCGAGCGCAAAGCTGATCACGATATCGAACGCCAGGGCGAAGGGGTAGAGGCCGAGGAGTTCGCCCGGCCCGCCGCGGTTCTCGCCGAGCGTCACGTCGAGGACCACCATGGCGATGGGGCTGAGCAGACCGGCGATGGCCGTGGTCACCCAGATCAGCGCCACGGACCACGTGACGGTGCCCACGAAGAATGCCGCCGCCAGCCACAGCACGTCCAGCCAAGACTGCTGGTGCCGCAGGGGACCGAGGAACTTGCCGATCCCGGCTCCCTTCGGGCTCTGGTGACGCTCGCGCACCACGTCACCGCCCCGCAACACGGAGGCGATGTGGAGTTGCGCGGTGCCCATCCCTCGCGCCAGCATCAGCGCCGCCATCATGATCGGGATCCCCACCCACAGCACCACCAGTCCTGCTCCAGTGGCGAGAAGGGTGGTCACCAGGACGAACCCGGCGAGCAGGACGGGCCAGGCGGCCAGCAGGTAGGCGGCTTCCCGCGCCGTCTGCCGGAAGCGGGATCGGGTTTCGGTTCTCTGCAATGCGGTGTATGTCATGGTTCCAGCCTTCCGCCGCGGAGGCGTCGGCACCATCCGGCGAACCGGCCGATGGGGGGTGGGGCCACCCCGACGGTCGTCCCCCATCCTCGCATCGAACGGGACCAAAAGAGGACATCTGGTGTCACTCGTGGAATCCTTGGGGGCGTGAGTTCATTCTTCCAGCCCCGCTCAGCCTCCGACAGTTGGTTCCAGATGGGCCGCGTCTCTGTCACCACCACCGTTTTCGCCACGTTGCTCGTGGTCATCGGAACGGTCGTCGGCGCGTTCGCAGGGCTGGTCAACGCGACCGCTTTCACCCCCTCGCTCGCGCTCCAGCAGGGTCAGCTCTGGCGCCTGTTCACCTGGCCGTTCGTGGACACGGTCTCCATCTGGACCATCATCACCTTCCTGATCTTCTGGTACTTCGGTACCTTCCTCGAGCAGACGCTGGGCAAGGAGCGCATGGCGTGGTTCCTGGTGGCGGTGTGGGCCGTCACCACGCTCGCACACGTCGTGGCCGGGATCCTGCTGCCAGCCAGCACCGTGCTGTACGGCCTGCGAATGTTCCAGCTGATGAT
Source organism: uncultured Tessaracoccus sp. (assembly GCA_964588895.1). Classification (GTDB taxonomy): domain Bacteria; phylum Actinomycetota; class Actinomycetes; order Propionibacteriales; family Propionibacteriaceae; genus Arachnia. The sequence continues at coordinate 9,953 of CAZPSO010000033.1, read as the reverse complement.
CCTGCTGCTGTTCATCGCCGAAGCCCCGCAGCGCCGGTTCTTCTTCGGCATCCCGGCGTGGGTGCTGGGGGCCGTGATCCTGGGCCTGCAGTTGCTGTCGATGGTCAGCTTCCGTGACTGGGGCGGCCTGCTGGGACTCCTGCTCACCCTGCTGGGCGTCGCCGTCTTTGCCCGTCGAATCGGATTGCTCAGCCAATACCACTGGTTGCCCGGCAACCCGGCCCAGAAACGACCCACGCAACGGCGCCCCCAGCAGCGAGCCACCCGCCCGGCCCGGGGGGCCACCTCCAAGAAGCACCAGAGCGATGAGGAACGCATGGATGAGCTGCTCGCCAAGATCAGTGCCAGCGGGATGGGATCACTGACCTCGAAGGAGCGAACCGAGCTGGAGAAGTTGCGGCAACGCCGCAACCGGCACTGACTCTCGAGCGCCACCGTTGATCGCGGGATCCAGCACCGGGGCCCACCACTCGGGACCCGGGCGCACATCCCTTGGAGCGGTGCAGCATAGTAAGGGGTATGTCAGGATTCTCTGAGACGGCAGCCATCAACCTCCGCCTTCGAATGCTGGGGCTCCCGATTCCCAAGGACGCCGCGGACCACGAATCGACCGCGCTCGTCGAACCGGTCCTGGCCCGGCAACGCGAACTGGCCCGCCGCTCGGAGCACCGGTTGCCTCCGGTCGACAAGCGGATCCAGCGCTTCCTGAACACTTACCTGGAAGGCACGGGCGTTCGCCCTCAACTCCCCCGTGAGACGCTGATCCTGGACCAGGCGGGCTTGGCGCGTGCCCTGTCGCTTCCCTACGGGGGGGACCGATTCTCCTCCGAACACCTCGAGTCCTACCGCCTGGCGAACGGGATCTTGCACAATCCCGCGAATGACCGCCGCACCACCAAGGGGGTCTTCCACATCGCCGAGGGCGGACTCCCCGTCCAGGACGACAAGATCGCGGTCCCACGCGCGGTGTTCGGTCGCCTCCTTGAGCATGCGCTCCAACCCCCGGCCCCCACCCTGGAGCTGCCCTACGGATCCGGCACGGAGAGCCCCGCCCGCGCCTGGGCGTCGCTGCTGCTGCGGCCGGTGGTGGTGCCAGCCGTCCCCGGTTTCACGCGGGCCCGCAGCATGGAGATCCGCTTCTTCGCACCGGGTTCGATGATGGCCAACCTGGACTTCGTCGAAGGGATCTTCGGCAACGGCGGCGACCCCCACCTCCCGGAGAACGACGCCGCCCTGCAGGCGCTGTCGTGGACGGGTACCAGCGGCATGGTGCTGCTGGCCCCCCACCTGACCACCCTCACCAAGAAGGAACTCGGACTGCCCCACGTCGACGATGCCAGCGAGCGGCAGCGCCGTGACGGGCAGTGCTGGAACGACCCCGAGGAGCGATACAACGGCGGCACCGCCTTCAAGATCTGCGCCCGCGACGAGAACGGTGTGATCGTCACCGTGATCGCCGACAACTACTTCGGCTACTGCAAGAAGGAAGTCAAGGCGCAGATCAGTTACTCCACCAACCTGATGGGCATGGCGGAGGAGGAACATGCCGGAGGCGCCATCTGCTTCCCGTCGTACAACCTGGGCCAGCAGTACACCGACAGCTACGCCCCCGCCGACTACCACATCGACGACGTGGTGCAGCGCGAACCCCAACGCTTTGAGCAGCAACCAGAGGGGCACGCCCTGGACCGCGAGTTCGACAACTTGGTCCTGGTGCCCGAACGCTCAACGTACTCACTTCGCGATGCCACGGTCACCTGGGAGCGCAATGGCCGGGAACACTCCATCCCCCTGCGCGCGAACAAGTTCTACATGGGCCCCGACGGCTACACCGTGCGTATGCAGCACCTAACCTCCGACGGCAAGCAGTGGACGCTTGTGGGCACCAGCGCCGACGCCACCATCGCCCACAAGCCGGCCACCGTCTCCGGTGGCGGGAAGTCGGAGATCAGCAAGGCCATCACGGACGCTTTTATCAGCGGAACAGCGTTCGTGGCGAACTTCGACGAGGACTTCTCCGCCGTGGCCGGGATTCTGGAGCACGACTTCTCGCAGCGCTTCGCCGACGAGGAACTTCGGGGTACCGATGACCGCAAGATCCTCTCCGACCAGCGCAGCGTGGGCAGCGTCATCAAGCTCCTCACCCCCAGCAGCGAGTTCCGCCAGGAGTACAACGAGTGGCTGGAGACCATCCCCCACCACGTCAAGGAACTGGTGTTCGTGGTCAAGCGCGTCTACCAGCCTGAGTGGGGCGACGACTGGGCCAGTCACTTCAGCGTGGGCATCATCAACGGCCGCAAGGGCACGTCGCTGCGGCTGGAGGGACAGAAAATCCACGTCAACATGCTGCGCGTGGGGTTCGAGCCGGACGGCTCGTGGCGGTTGTTCGGTCTGCGCCACGACTTCCACCCCGCCTCCAAGGTGCAAACCGAGGACGACATCACCGCCAGCATCGTGGCCCCTCCCCGGGTGACGGGCGAGACTTTCTCCCGCAAGTTCGTCCAGAACGCGGAGAGCCTGCTGTTCCAGCGGCCCGACGACGCCATCCACCGTGGCTACGACAAGCAGACCGAGCTGGACATGTCGAAGCCCGGAACGTTCATATCGAACTTCGAGCCCCTGACCCGCTCCGACGCGGTGGCGCTGGTGGATGACGCCGTCGGTTTCACCGCTTACACCCCTGCGATGCAGGACCTCATTCGCAGGGTCGCCGCGGGCAATGACCTCCCGAAGTATTTCGTTTCCTCTGCACACCCCCGCGTGATCAAGGGTGCACGATCGAAGAACCCGCGCTACCTCCAGGTGCGGCCCGACCTGGCAGATCCCGAGACCACCGGCCGGGCGGAGCTGGCACGCCACCTCTACCGGCGGGTGCCGCTATCGCGTCCACTGGGCCACGGCGTGGACGTCGTAGCCGCCGGACGTCGCAACAACGCCGCGGAGGAGGGCGTTCCACCGCTGTGCTCCTACTCGCCGCTGCACTACATGGAGTTGCCGGAACTGTTCATGGAGTTCATCAGCTCGATGACCGGCAAGTCTCCCTCCACCACGGGCGCCGGGTCGGAGGGCGCCATGACCAAGGGGCCCTTCAATCCCCTGCCGTCGGTGATCGATCTCAACGCAGCGTTGCTGTCGTTCGTGCTGACCGACAACGACGGCTGGCTCTCCAGCGCTGGTGTGGTGGGGCCCAAGGTCCGCGTCGACCACGACATCAGCCTCTTGGTGCCGGAGGTGTTCTCGCGGATGACCGCCGAGGAACGTGACGCCGTCAACCTCATCGAGGAAGGCTGCCTGGAGCCGCTGGAGGACTTCGACCTCAACGGCGAGACGGTGCTGGCGAGCCGGCTCGGATACCGCATGACGGCCAAGTTCGCATCGAAGTACTTCGGGCGCATCTTCCTGCATCCGCACGTGGTGTTCACCGAGGAGATGCTCAGGCCGGAGTTGCAGGACGCGGACGTCTTCGCCGAGTCGATGCGGACCATCGTGGCCACCCACCAACGGGTGGCGCGCTCCTATCTGGACGACGGCACCATCAGCCTGGCCGTGCCGCCCATCCGGGCGCTACTGCAGATCATGGCCGAGGGCCAGTCCCAGGAAGGATGGACCCTCGCCAGTCCTGAGTTCCGCGAGAGCTTCAAGCTCAAGTCGGTGATGTCCAGCGAGTGGTACCAGGCACGCCTGGAGGCGCTGCGGGACCACGAGGTCAAGCGCGCCGAGGCGGCCTTGGCCGCCCTGGACGACTTCGCGGAGAAGGAGGGTCGAACCGCGACGTCGATGCGTCTGGGGATCGCGGCCCGTCGCGCAGAACTGGCTGGGCGGGTTCGCGACCTTCACGAGATGGACGCCCACGAGATCTTCTCCGGCACGCTGGGACGCCAGGTCCGGTGGACCATTTGAGCCCGACGGGGTGAAACCGCCGCGATCTGGTCCTTGGCGATTTCTGGTCAGGGCGGTGTCGGAGATGGTTGGATGTGCCCATGCGCTTCGACCGAATCGTCGGTGCGGCGGGGGCAATGCTGCTCACGCTCGCGCTGATTGCCTGCGACAACCCGGACCTGCCAGGCGTTGCTGCGGACAGTGGCCCCACTGACCATGCGCCGCCCGAACCGGTCCCGAGCACGAACGAGGACCCCGGGCCCACGGCCTTGGGTGAGGTGACCGAAGCGACCGTGGACGGCGGAGAGTCGCCCGATGTCGTGGAGCCTTTCGTAGCCAAGGGCCGGATCACCACGCGGGGGGGTGAACCCCTGCCCGGAATCGAAGTGGGGGCAAGCAACACGCTCATCTACAACAGCCACCTCTACGGGGTCAGCAACGCCGATGGGTACTACCGCATCGACCTGTCCGGGGCGCCTCACACCTCCTGGCGCATGTGGGGCATGGTGGAGGTGTCCTACGAGGGCAGGACGTATCGTGAGGACCTTCACGTGGACACGCTGAGTTTCGCCAGCAGTGAGGGCGCGATTCGGGACTTCGAGTGGCGTCTGGAGGGCCTTCGGCCCGGTGAGGACGACTACTACTACGGCGGTCGGGGCTACGTCCACGAGGACTGGTATGACTACCCGGAGGATGCCCAGCAGATCGATGACATGAGCTGGGTCGAGCTCACGTTCGAGCCAACAGGGCCATTGATCGACGGTTCCCGGGGAGAGACCGTGGTCCGCCAGGTGCGGCATTACGAGTTCAAGGGTGTCCCGATGGGCCGCTATCGAATCTCGGCCACCTACACACCGCCGGGCGGGGGCACAGTGGACCTTCTGATCGGAGACTACGGGGAGGACGAACCCCACCATGGCCCGTGGGTCGAACTGGTTTTCGACCCGGACAATTCAATTGGCCTCTCCGTCCGGCATCCGAACTAGCGCCGACCTGGGAGCGCCCAGCGCAGTGGCTGCACCTCTTCCAGCCAACCGGTCTCCGCCAGTTCGGAGGCCCCCGCCATGCAGGCCGGGATACTCAGACCCGTGCGGGCCGAGAACTCTGCCACGCCGAGGGTCTCCCCGGAGCCGACCGCCTCACGCAACTGCCGCAGCTCTTGGCGCAGCCTGTCGAGCGGCAGCTCCTCACCCCGCAGGTCCAGTTCGAGCTCCGGCTGCAGGGGCCCGATGCTACGGGCAACGTCGGCGGCTGAGGTGACGAGCTGCGCCTCGCCCTGTTGGATCAGCCAGTGTGGGGTCACGGCCATGGCGGAGGTGATGCTGCCTGGTACGGCCATGACCTGCCGGTTCAGCTCCTTGCCCCACGACGTGGTGTTGCGGGCGCCGGACCTGGCCGCGGCCTCCACCAGCACCACCCCGTCGCCGAGCGCGGCGATGATGCGGTTGCGAGCCAGGAAGCTCACCTTGAGCGGATGGGCCCCCGGCGGGACCTCGCTGACCACCGCCCCCGCGCCGCGCACGGCCGCGTGCAGCCGGGCATGGGCTGTGGGATAGACGCGGTCGATGCCACAGGCGACGACGGCGACCGTGGTCCCGCCAGCGGCGATCGCGCCGCGATGGGCAGCGGCATCGATTCCGTAGGCCAAGCCGGAGACGATGGTGTGACCTTCGGCGGCAAGGTCGGCCGCCATATCGGTGGCGACCACCGTGCCGTAGCTGGTGGCAGCGCGGGAGCCGACGATGGCTACCCCGGAGCGCGACACGGCGTTCAGGTTGGCGTCACCCAGCACCCACAGACCCGGCGGCACTCCCCCGATGTCACCCACCCGCACGTGTGCCAAATCGTTCAGCCTGGTGGGCCACTCCGGGTCGTCCGGGATGAGGAAACGCGCCCCAGAGGCACGGGTAGCGGCCTCCAACGCGGCCACATCCACCTGCCGGGCCTTGCGGGTCCAGACGTTGTCTGCCGACCGGCCGAGGATGCCCTCCCACACCTCTGGGGCCCCGAATCGGAGCAGTAGGTCGGCGATTTCCGGGCGTCCGTGGGACTCGAGGGCGCACAGCGCCATCCGCGCCTGCCTGTCCTGCAACGCCACTGTCACGCCGCCTGCGCCGTCTCGCCCTGGCGCATGACCATGGCCGTGCGCACGTGCCCCCGCAAGATCCTGTCGGCTCCCTCCAGGTCCGCCAACGTCCACGCGAGCCTCAGGACCTTGTCGACGCCCCGGGCGCTGAGGATGCCACGGGCGAGGGCCTTCTCGATGGGCCCCACGTCCTCCGGAAGCGGCAGACTCCCCCGGAGGAAGGATCCTGCCACCTCGCCATTGGTGATCCACGGTGTCTCGCGCAACCGCCGGGCCTGCCGCTCCCGGGCCTCCAGGACCCGGGCGAGGATGGCGGAGCTGGATTCGGGCATCTCATCGGTGCTGCGCAGGAACGCCCGTCTCAGGGGCATCATGTTGTGCCGGATGTCGATGCGGTCCAGGACCGGCCCGGAGATGCGCTCCTGGTACGCCCGTACCTTCGTGGCTGGGCAGTGGCAGTCACGATCGGCCACCCCCGCGTGACCGCAGGGGCAGGGATTGGACGCCAGCACCAACTGAAAACGGGCCGGGAAACGTACCGTCTGACGGGCACGGGCGACGGTGACCCACCCGTTCTCCAAGGGTGTGCGCAGGGCGTCGAGCAGCTTGGCCCCAAATTCCGGCGCCTCGTCCAGCAGAAGAACTCCACGGTGCGCCAGGCTGATGGCTCCGGGGCGGATCTCGCCGGTGCCGCCGCCCACCAGGGAAGCAATGGTGGAGTTGTGGTGGGGGTCGGCGAAGGGCGGTCGCGAGATCAGGCCGCCGGTGAGCTCGATGCCGGCCAGCGAGTGCAGTGCCGAGACCTCGATGGCCTCGGGGCCGCTGAGCTCCGGCAGGATGCCCGGAAGGCGGGATGCCAGCATGGTCTTGCCCACACCGGGCGCGCCATGCAGGAACACGTGGTGCCTGCCCGCAGCCGCCACTTCCATCACCCACCTCCCGTCGGTGTGCCCCTGCACGTCTGCCATGTCCGGTGCGTGCAGCGGAGCATCCCCCGCGTCCGGCTCTTCGGCGGGGTACGCGGGTACGGGGCGACCGTTGACCAGCTCGATGACATCCCGGAGGCTGCCGACGGGCCATACCGTCAACCCCGGCACCAGCCCTGCTTCCCGCTGCTGCCCGGCCGGGATGACAGCCCTCTCGAAACCAGCCTCCCGCACGGCCAGCAACGCCGGCAGGAGGCCTCGCACCCGGCGGACCTGTCCCCCGAGTCCCAGCTCGCCGAGGAAGACATAGCGGCGGGCCATCTCGGCGGGCACCTTCTCCATGGCGGCCAACACCGCCGTGGCCACGGCCAGGTCGTAGTGGGATCCCATTTTGGGCAGTGAGGCGGGCGAGAGGTTGATGGTGACCCGCTTGTCGGGCCAGGTGATCTTCACCCCCTCCAGGGCGGCGCGCGCCCGGTCCCTGGCCTCGTTGAGCGACGTATCGGGCAGACCGACGATAACGGTGCGCGGCAGGCCGGATGCGAGCGACGCCTCCACCTCCACGAGCTTGCCCTCGAGGCCGGACAGTGCCACCGACCAGGTGCCCGCACTCACCACGTCTGAATCCCCCTCACGTGGTTGATCCGCACCGGCTGGTTGGGGACCATCAGGATCCCGATGGCATCGAAGCGGACGTCGGGTTCGTACCTGGGGTGGCCCTGGAGCCATTCATAACCGAGTCCCATGAGTGTGCGGGTCTTCTTGTGGGTGATGGCCTCAAGGGGCGGACCGAAGGCCAGTGAGGCGCGGGTCTTGACCTCGACGAAGACCACGGACCCGTCGGTGTCGCGGGCAACGATGTCCAGTTCGCCGCGACGGCAGCGCCAGTTGCGGGCCAGCACGTCCCAGCCCAGGCCCATCATGTACGAGACCGCGTGATCCTCGCCGCGGCGCCCGAGGTCGAGTGCGGCCTTGTTCAACGGTTCATTGTTCAGTGTCATCGGATACCTCCGATGTCACTATGGGCACCACCCCACACGGATCACCACGAACCCGGGTTCTCCACAGGTTCCGGGTTGCCTCAGGACTGGCGGTCGGGCAACTGGAAGTCGGAGTGCTCGATCTCCTCGATGGAGACGTCGCGGAACGTGAGCACCTTGGCGGACTTCACGAAGCGTGCCGGACGGTACATGTCCCAGACCCAGGCATCGCCCATGGACAGCTCGTAGTAGACGTCACCGCCCTCGGTGCGAACCTTCAAATCGACGTTGTTGCACAGGTAGAACCGGCGCTCGGTCTCCACCGCGTAGCGGTAGATGCTCACCACGTCCTTGTACTCGCGGTAGAGATCCAGCTCGAGGCGGCTCTCGTACTGCTCCAGATCCTCAGTACTCATCGTGAGGCAACTCTAGCCGCTCGCACGACGTTGTCGAAGCGCCACCTGTGGATGGGGGAAGGACCCAGGTCTTCAAGCCTTCGCTGGTGCAGGGAGGTGCTGTAGCCCTTGTGGACTGCGAACTCGTAGCCGGGGAATTGGCCGTCGAATTCGACCATCCGGCGATCTCGGGTCACCTTCGCCACGATGGAGGCGGCACTGACGCAGGCGGCGATCTGGTCGCCCTTCCACACGGCGAGGCCAGGAACCCCCAGCCCGTCCACACTGAAGCCGTCAGTCAGGACGAAGGCGGGCCGCCTGTCCAGGCGGGCGACGGCGCGGCGCAGTCCCTGGATGTCAGCTTCGTGCATGCCCAGGCGGTCACACTCGTGGGCCTCCACGGCCACGCAGGCCACGGCCATGGCCCGCTCCATGATGCGGTCGTAGAGCTTCTCCCGGGTGGAAGGGCTGAGCACCTTGGAGTCGTCCAGACCACGGATGGGGCGGTCGGGGTCGAGAATCACGGCAGCAGCCACGAGCGGTCCGGCGCAGGCCCCCCGCCCAGCCTCGTCCGCACCAGCCACGGGGCTCAGACCAGCCTTGGCCAGTGCCCGCTCGTAGCCGTAGGGCCCTCTCCCAGGCTTGATCATCTAACAGCCCGGGTTGACGTCGATCAGTTCGGGCGCCTCCGGAGCCGGGGACGCGGGGACGGGCACGTCGAGGTAGGTGCCGGGCACGTTGAACGTGGAGAGCCTGTTCAGGGGAGCCACGATGGCGACGCTGGCTCCCACCACGCGATCAACGGGTACGAAGGCGTCCATTCCGGCCGGCTGGCCCTGGACCACGTTGGACAGCCTGCAGCGCGAGTCCGCCGAGGCGTTGCGGTGGTCCCCCAGGACGAAGAGGCTCTCGGCCGGGACGACAATCTCGAACGGCACGGAAGCGGGTGCCACCTGGACGCCGTCGTTGGCGAACAGGTAAGGGCGTTCATCCAGGGCGACGCCGTTGACCTCCAGACGACCGTCGTCGTCGCAGCACTTCACGTGGTCGCCCGGCATCCCCACCACCCGCTTGATCAGGTGCTCGGTGTCGGTGCTGGGAAGCACTCCGATGAACTCCAGTACCTCCCGCAGCGTGGTCGAGTCCTGCGGTTGCGTGTTGAGCCAGTTGGAGGGATCCTCGAAGACCACCACGTCGCCCCGCTGGAAGCCGCCGAACTTCGCCACGAGCACCCGGTCGCCCACCTGCAGGGTGTTTTCCATGCTGCCGCTCGGGATCACGAACATCTGCGCCACAAAGGTGCGCAGCAGGATGGAGATCACGACAGCTCCGACAAGGATCAGCACGCCCTCACCCAACAGGCGCACGACGCGCCTGCCGAACCCTGGTTTTGCGGGCTCAACCTGAGGGGTCGAGACCTCGTGCGTTGTGTGATCGGTCTCGTCCACCGGGTCCGGCCTTCCTTTTTTCTTCTCGTGGCGCCGAAGCGCATTCACTGGATACTACCGCCCGGCATCAGGTGGGCCAGCCCCGACACGGGGCAATGACAAGCGGCCACCGGGAGACCCGGTGGCCGCTTGAGCAGACGCGAAAGGGCGCTGGTTTCAGCCGCGCTTCTCCTTGATCTTGGCTGCCTTGCCGCGCAGGTTGCGCAGGTAGTACAGCTTGGCGCGACGGACGTCACCGC
>CAZPSO010000032.1:0-15858 GCA_964588895.1 uncultured Tessaracoccus sp. | reverse complement strand
CTTCGATTAACAGTCGAATGCTCTGCCAATTGAGCTACAGGGGAACGGTGGGCTTCTCAGCACCACGCGAGGACCAACGTTACCCAGTTTGCCAGACGACGTCAAAACGCCGGGCCCCATCAGTGCAGGTCGTACTCGTGCTTGAGGGCGTCGGTGCGTTCTACTATCAGGGCCGCCGTTTCGGGGTCCGACAACCTCGCCCCGGCGCCGGCGACGGCATACCAGGAGGTCCGGTTGCTACCGTCCAGACTGCGGCGGGCAATGATCTGGATACGTCCGCGCTGCAGGTCATGGGACTCCGTGAGAAGCGTGGAAGCCTGGACCCGCTCGCGGAAGACTTCCGGGAGCCTGCCCACCTCTTCCAGCTGGGCCTCGTGCACCCCACCGTCGGTGGTGGTCCATTTGAAGGAGGACGTTTCCTCTCGCCACATCCCCGAGGCCACTTGTTCCCAGCCCCACAGCGTCCACTGCTCATCGCGCCGCACGGCGAGCGTGGTGGGAGTGGCCACGACGAGTAGCCCGTTTCCGGAGCCAACCGTCATGACGTCCGGCTTCCTGCCCAAACGCTCGCTCAGTTCGCCCATGATCTGTGGTGACAAGATGGCCATGGGTTCATTGTGCCCGATGACCCACGCCGGGTCGGTGTCGTTCAACCTGTGCGAGGTGTTGTCCGGGCACGGTGCGGTGTCGACCGTCACTTGCGCGATGGCCCTGAAAGGGCCCCGCTTCGGTGAGGGTGGGGGCATGACACTCCTCAGGATCACATTGCCGCAGGATCTGCTGTCAAGGGATGAAGAGGTCGAGCTCTTCGCCTGGATCGAGGCGGGCATCTACGCCGCACAACTCCTCCAGCACGGCTCCCGGCACCACTGCCCCAGCGAGCTCGAACACGTGCGGGACGTCGGGCTCAGGGCGATCGAACGGGTGTGGTCGTGCAACCTGAGGCTGGCGGCGAAGGTGGCCCAGGCGTCCGCCCGGCGGTACCAACTACCGGTCGACGACCTGTTCCAGGAGGCAAGTCTCGCCATCATGGACGCCATCATGAGGTTCGACATCTCCCGGGGTCACAAATTCAGCACACTCGCCCACACCTACGTCACACGACGGGTGCTCCAGAGCGCCCACTTCCGCGCGGGCGCTGCGGAGGGCACCTCCAACCGGGCGAAGCGGCTGGCACGCATCCGGGCCTCGTTCGCGTTGGAGGCGCGGGAGTCGATGCCCTCTTTCCAGCAGGTGGCGACGGCTGCCGGGATGTCCGTCGAGACCGCCATGCGGGCCACGTCGACCATGGTCGCCCTCGAGGAGGCGACGCAGCGCCAGACCTCCCAGGACGGGCACTACGACGCGATCGAGACCCACGGCACCGACTACCTTGATCTGCTCGGTCGCGACGGTGAACTGCTGAGGCTGCGCTATGGCATTGGCACCCGCAGCCACTCGCGCCGGGAGGTGGCGACACTCCTGAAGCTCTCGGTCACCACGGTGGCCCGCTTCGAGCAGAAGGCTCTCGAGCGGGCCCGGGCCTTGCTGGAGGGCGATCGGTGTCGTCTTCCCCGGCTCACCGGTTGAGGCAGGCCGGCCGGGCACCCGTCAATCCAGGCCCACGGCCAGCAAAGTCTTGCGCCGCATCTCCAGCTGCGTCAGTTCTGCGAACTGCGTCCGGTGGCCGGAGGGGTCCTTGACCGGATCGGTGCGCTGCAGCTTGGACTTGCACTCCTGAATCTGCCGCACCACACCAGCCAGTTGGAGGCGGCTGCTGTGCATCAGGGAGTACCGCTCATCGGGTTCGCGCAGCAACGGTTCCACCAGCAGCGATACCAGCAGCTGTCGGACGAGGTCATTGGGGGCCTCCGCCCGCAACAGGTCCGTCCAGCCTTCGGCCAGGGGGTGAGCGGCGACGAGACGGAACACAGCCGCATATCCCGGATGCGAGAAGTCGGTTTCCTCCACGCCATTCCATGCGGCGTCGAAGGTCACGGGATACTGGAGCATCAGCTTCAGGGAATCCCGCTCCAGACGCAGCGACGGGTCATCAGGATTGGGCCATTCAGCGCTGGAGCGGCGGCTGGCCATTCGCTCCCGAGGTTCAGCGTCGCTGCCTCCCGTACGACGCGCCACCTCGCGGCGCACGTCCTCGATGTCCATTCCCAGCATGCGTGAGAGTTCCCGCAGGTACCCGGTCGCCAGGGACCGGTCGCGGATGGAGTCGATCAGCCCTGCGGCCTCGCGCAGCGCCCCCAGGCGGCCGTCGGCGCGGTCCAGGTCATATCCCTTGAGGACGTTTTCCATCACGAACCGGTACAGGGGCACCCGCCGGCCCACGAGTTCGCGCACTGCCGCATCCCCGCCCTCGAGTCGAAGATCGCAGGGGTCGAGGCCGGTGGGCTCCACGGCCACGTACGTCTGCGCAATGAAGTTCTGGTCGCCCTTGAACACCTTGAGCGCCGCCTTCTGACCGGCCTCATCGCCGTCGAAGGTGAAGATCACCTCGCCATGGAGCCCATCCTGTGTGCCCATCAACCGTTGCAGGAGCCGGGCGTGGTCGTCACCGAATGCAGTACCGCAGCTGGCCACCGCGGTGTCCACCCCCGCCAGATGTGCGGCCATCACATCGGTGTAGCCCTCCACCACCACCGCCTGCGAACGCTTCCCGATCGGGCGCCGGGCCAGGTCCAGACCATAGAGTACGTGCGACTTCTTGTAGACGGGGGTCTCCGGGGTGTTGATGTACTTGGCGGGCAGGCGGTCATCGTCGTGGATGCGCCGAGCCCCGAAACCGAGGGTGCTGGAGGCGGAGTCGCGGATGGGCCACAGCAGGCGGCCGACGAAGAAGTCCCGCCCATTCTCGCGGATCAGACCGGCGGCCTTGAGTATGGCGTCGTCGAAGCCGCGCTGCCGCAGGTGATCGCGCAACGCCCAGCCGTGCCGCGGCGCGTATCCGACGCTGAAGTGTTCTGCCGCGGCGCGGTTGAAGCCCCGCTGGTCCAGGAACTGGCGCCCGACGATGGCCTCGGGGCTGGCCAGCAGCCCGCCGTAGAACTCGGCCGCGGCCTGGTTGGCCTCCAGAATCCGGCGACGCTGGCCCGCCGGGGGCCCTGGAGCGGAGTGCCCGTCCTCGTTGAGACGCAGGACCACGCCGGCCTTGTCGGCCAGCGACTGGACGGCCTCGTGGAATGACAGGTTCAGTTGCTGCTGCATGAACGTGATCACGTCTCCGCCCTCACCGCAGCCGAAGCAGTAGTAGAAACCGCGGGCGGGGGTGACAGTGAAGCTGGGGGTCTTCTCGTCGTGGAAGGGGCACAGGCCCTTCAGGGACCCTCCGCCGGCGTTGCGCAGCGCCACGAACTCCGCGACCACGGAGTCGATCCGGGCGCGCTCGCGCACCAGCGCGATGTCCTCCTCGTGAATCCGCCCGGCCATGGGTACAGGCTACTACCCGAGCGCCGTGACGCCCCGGCCGATGCCCTTGGGCAGCTGGCGAGGGTCCCAACCCAAGAACTCCTGGGCCCTGTCGAACGCAAAACGGTCCGTCATCCCACCGACGTAGGACACCACGCCACGCACCGGGTCGTCCCGGCGCACGTACTCGGCCGGCATGGCGTTCTGTTCCTGCAAGTAGTACTCCACCAGGCCACGCAGCACGGCCACGACCGCCTTCGACTGCTGCACCGACTCGGGCCGGGTGTAGATGCGTTCGTAGTTGAACCGCCGCAGCTCGGCCAACGCCTCGGCCGTGGTCTCGTCCATGCCCACCACCCCATGCTCCATCGTGGTGCGGATCACTGCGTTGATGAAGCTGGCAAGCTGCGCGCGGCGCGTGGTCCCCACCACCTCCCGCACCACGTCGGGCACGTCGGCCGCGGTGACGATGCCGGCGTGGATGGCGTCCTCCAGATCGTGCGCGCAGTACGCGATGCGGTCGGCCCAACTGACGATCTCGCCTTCGAGGGTTTCGGGAGCAGGCCGCGACCAGGAGTGGTTGCGGATGCCGTCCAGCGTCTGCCGTGTGAGGTTGAGGGGGGCCAGCACCACGTCGGCTCCCCACGGACCATGCTCGTAGCCCTCGGGGATGAACTCGTCGAAGGCATCTTCCGAGGCGTGCCCCCCGGGCCCGTGGCCGCAGTCGTGCCCAAGCGCCATGGCGTCCGCCAACACGACGTTGGCTCCCACCCCCCGCGCCATGGCCACCGCGCACTGGGCCACCTCCATGGCATGGGTCAGGCGGGTGCGCTGGTGGTCGGTGGGACGAACCACCACCTGCGTCTTGCCCGCCAACCGACGGAACGCGGCAGAATGCACGATCCGGTCGCGGTCCCGCTCGAAACAGGTCCGCATTTCGTCTGGTTCCTCCGGCACGGCCCGCTCCCCCGCCCCGCGGGAGAAGGTGGCACGCGGATTCAACAGGAGGCGCTCCGCCTCCTCCCGCCTTTCGCGTCCACGCGGGGGCCCCGGCTCCACACCCGCGTGTGTGGCGGCGTGGGCGGTCACGAGTTCGTCGCCGTGACCCCGCATCGTGTCGGCCCATTGTCGGGCGCGCGGCAAAGGAGTGTTGTTCATCCAGGCCAAGGTATCCCACACCCCCGGGCCCCGCGGCGCGGGTGAATCCGACGCCGAATGGTCATCGTCACCGAAGATCGTATACTTGGGCGCATGCATTCTCACGGTGACCCCACCTCCGGTAGTCCCGCGCCGGGATCAGCCCGGCTCCCCCAACGGCAGGTGAACGTCGCGTGCTGATCGCCGCCGGCGTCGCCGTCATCGTCATCCTGACGCTCATGACGGGTTATTTCGTGGCCCAGGAGTTTGCCTACATCAGCGTCGACCGGGGCAGACTGAAGCGGCTGGCTGGCGACGGTGACGCCGCGGCGGAACGCGCCCTCAAGGTCACCTCGCGCCTCAGCTTCACGCTGTCCGGGGCCCAGTTCGGCATCACGGTCACCACGCTGCTGGTGGGGTACCTGGGAGAGGCCACCCTGAGTGCGGGGTTGGCCGACTCGTACGGCGACCGCGGTTGGCTGCCGCGCGCGGCCATGATCTCGCTGTTCTCCGTGGGCACGCTCGTCTTCTCCACCATCATCCAGATGGTCCTGGGCGAGCTCGGACCCAAGAACCTTGCCATCGCCAAGCCCGTCCCCCTCGCACGCGCCCTGTCGCGCAGCACCCTGCTCTACCTGACCGTCTTCGGACCGATCATCCGGATGTTCGACACCGCGTCCAACTGGCTGCTGCGCAGCGTCGGGATCGAACCGGTCCAGGAACTCGAGGACAGCGCAACCCCGGAGGACCTCACCCGCATCATCGCCGAGTCCCACAGCGGCGGCACCGTCGACGACGACCTGTCCGCGCTGCTGGGCCGCGGCTTGGCGTTCCGTGACCTCGTCGCCGACGAGGTCATGACCCCCCGCCCCGACGTCATCACCATTCAGGCCGACGACACGGTGGACAAGGTGCTCCAGATGCTGGCCTCGGGACACGCCCGCTTCCCTGTGGTCGGGCGCGATGTGGACGACATCGTGGGGGTCGTGGGGCTCAACAACATCCTGCGGGTCCCCCACCACCAGCGCGCGAGCACACCGGTGCGCCAGATTGCCGACAAGGCCATCCTGCTGCCGCGCACCATGCCCCTGCCCAAGGTGTTGCAGGCCTTGCGCGAGCAGCACCGACAACTGGCGGTGGTCGTCGACGAGTACGGAGGCTTCGCCGGAGTGATCACCTTCGAGGATGTTGCGGAGGAAGTGGTGGGCGAGATTTTCGACGAGGACGACGTCATGGTGAAACCCCTGGGTACCCACCGGGACGGCACCTGGGAGCTGTCCGCCCGCCTGCGCATCGACGAGGCGGCCGAGATCGTCGGCTTCAACCTGCCGGAGCACGAAAACTACGACACCCTCTCCGGTCTGGTCCTCAATGCCCTGCACCGCACGGCGGAGGACGGGGACTCCGTCACGATCGAGTGGGTCACCCGCAACGGTGACGGCGTAGAAGTGCTCCACAGCACCCGGATCGATGTGCTCAAAGCCAGTCGCCACGTGCCCGAAACAGTCGTGGTCCATCCCCAACAGACGGCGGTGCAGGCATGAGCATGGGCATCGCACTCCTCCTGAGTTTCGTGCTTCTGGTGGCCAACGCCTTCTTCGTCGCTGCCGAGTTCGCCATCGTGGCCGCCAAGCGCCACCGGCTGGAGGACATGGCCGCGCAGGGCAACCGTGCCGCCCGGGCCGCGGTGAACGCGTCGAAGGAGCTCTCGCTCATGCTGGCGGGAGCCCAACTGGGCATCACCTTGTGCACGCTGGCACTGGGAGCCCTGGCCAAGCCGGCCGTCGCGCGGCTCATGGAACCCCTGATTTCGCGGCTCGGGGCCCCGGACCTGGTGGCAAGCGCCCTGTCTGTGGCCTTTGCGGTGGCACTGGTGGTATTCCTCCACATGGTGGTGGGCGAGATGGCTCCCAAGTCATGGGCCATCTCCCACCCCGAGTCCTCAGCCGTGATCCTGGCCATCCCCTTCCGAATTTTCGCCTGGTCCGTGCGCCCGGTGTTGTGGGTGATGAACTCCCTGGCCAACGTGTTGCTGCGGGTGGTGGGGGTGCAACCGGTGCAGGCGCTGGACAGCGCCCAGACTCCCGCCGAGCTGCAGTTGTTGCTGTCCCAGTCCCGCGAACAGGGGGCTCTCGCCGAGGAGGACCACCAGATCCTGTCGGGGGCCCTGCGCCTGGAGAAGGAGACGGTGAGCGACCTGATGTTCCCGTTCACCGACGCCGTCACCATCGGCATGGGGCAGAAGGTGCGCGACATCGAGCGCATCTCGTTGGAGAGCGGCCGCTCCCGGTTGTTCGTGCTCGACGAGCACGACCGCGTGCGGGGTATCGTCCACGTGCGCGACGCCCTGCTGGCGACCGCATCGGGTGGGATGCACCGCTCGGTGCCGGAATTCCTCCAACCCGTCCCCTCCCTCCCGACGACGATGCCGCTGATCGATGCGGTCACGGCAATGCGGCAGCAACGTGCCCAGTTGGCCCTGGTCCGCAACGCTCACGGCGACATCGTCGGGATCACGTCACTGGAGGACATGCTGGAGCAGATCCTGGGCGAGTTCAACGACGAGTCGGACCGCCGGGCGACCTCGCCCACCCGCACCGAGTCGCCCTGAACCCAGGCCCCCGAGGGGCCAGACACGGCACCGTAGTGTGCAGGTGCACCTCTACACTCTGCACTCTGGTCCCCATCCGAGACCGCGGCTCAGCCCCCGCTGATGTCGAGCTCGGCCTCGCCGAGGTCCAGGTCGGTGCCGCTGGTGTCGTCGTACCAACCGTGGGGCAACACCACCTTGCTGCGGGGTGTCCCCTGCCGGCCGCGCGGGGTGCCGAGCTCGGCGGAGGGGAACGCGGCGCCAGCATCCAGGGTGGCCACGAGGGTGTGCAACTCTTCCATGGAGCTGACCATGGCGAAGCGACGGCGCGCCTCGCCCACCGGGTAGCCCTTGAAATACCACGCCATGTGCTTGCGCAGGTCCACGATGCCGCGTTCGCCCATGATGCCGGTCAACAGTTCACCGTGCCGGATGATCATCTGCCCCACCTCTCCCAGCGTTGGGCGACGGCGATCCGTCACCCCCGCAAAAGCTGCCGCGAGGTCCCCGAACAGCCACGGGCGGCCAAGGCATCCGCGACCGATCACCACACCGTCGCAGCCAGTTCTGGCCATCATCGCCAGCGCGTCCTCGGCCTCCCAGATGTCACCGTTGCCGAGCACAGGGATGGAAACCGCCTCCTTCAGCCGCGCGATCGAGTCCCAGTCGGCCTGCCCGGAGTACGCCTGCTGAACGGTGCGTCCGTGCAGCGCAATCGCCGCGGCGCCTTCCTGCTCGGCGATCCTGCCGGCGTCCAGGAAGGTGTGGTGTTCATCGTCGATGCCGATTCGCGTCTTGATGGTCACCGGCACCCCATGGGCATCGGCGGCCTGCACGGTTGCCCGCACGATGGCGCGCAACCGGTCGCGCTTGTAGGGCAGGACCCCGCCGCCGCCCTTGCGCGTCACCTTCGGTACCGGGCAGCCGAAGTTGAGGTCGATGTGCTGGACCTGGTGATCCTCAATCAGGATCCGTGCGGCGCTGGCCATGGCGTCGGCGTCCACACCGTAGAGCTGCACGGAGCGGGTCTTCTCCCCGGGATCGAATGCCAGCATGCCGCGGGTCTTGTGGTCACCCACCACCAAACCGCGGGAGGTGATCATCTCGCACACGTAGAGCCCGGCGCCCTGTTCCCGGCACAGCTGCCGGAACGCCGCGTTGGTCACCCCTGCCATGGGTGCCAGCACCACGGGCAGGTCCACGACCACTGCGTCACGCCGGCTCGGAGCATGGAGCCGCAATGGTGCATAAGTGGTCGTGGTGCTCGTCATCGGGGAGTCTTTCCTTGTCATCCAGTAGGCCAAGTCGACATTTTACGTGGCGGAGGGCCGAAATGCCGCATCCATGCACCAAGATGAAGCCCATGAGTGCAGCCAGGCAGATGTCCACGAAGGAGCGTATCCTCTTCGCTTCGGGAGACGTCTTCGGAGGTGGTGGCTCCGCCCTGATCGCCGTGCTCTACATGTTCTACCTCACCGACGTCATGCACATCTCCCCCGGCTGGGCGGGTACGGCCACCCTGCTGCCCCGGATCTGGGATGCCGTCAACAACCCTCTGGTGGGCGTGTGGTCCGACAACACTCGCACCCGCTGGGGCCGACGCCGACCCTGGATCATGATCGGCGCACCACTGCTCGTGATCGCCATGGGCTTCTACTGGGCGCCGATCGGCGGGTGGGACTCGGAACTGGCCAAGGTGCTGTGGGTCATCGGTGCCGGATTGTTCTACACGTCCGTGGCCACTGTGGTCGCTGTGCCCTACGGGTCGATGAGCACCGAGACCTCCACCCTGTACCACGAGCGCAACACCCTGAACATCCTGCGGCTGCTCTTTTCGACCGTCTCCTCGGCCAGCTGCACCCTGCTCGGAGCCGTCCTGATCACCCAGTACACCCGCGGAGTCCTGAGCGACGTGCAGCTCTTCCTTGCCATCTCCCTCGGGTTCGGGCTGTTCTTTGCCATCCCGGTGTTCCTCGCCGGTGTCATGAGCAGGGAGCGCACACCCATCCCGGTGGCCAAGACGCGCCTCACGCTGCGCGGGGTGCTGGAGCCGCTGAAGCTGCAGAGCTTCCGCAAGCTGCTGGGGCTCTACATCGCGCAAGGCCTCGCCATGGACATCATCCAGGCGTTGATCGTGTACTACGCCCTGTACGTGGTGCGGGCCAACGTGACGATTTTCCTGGGCTCCTTCATCGTGGTCAATATCATCGCCTTCCCGATCGTGAATTATCTGGTCAAACGGGTCTCGAAACAGGTGATCTACCGGACGTTGCTGCCGCTGGCGATGCTGGGCGCGTTGGCCGTCGGCTTCTATCCGGCGGATGCGCCGTCGGCCGGCGTCTATGCCCTGGGGGCAGTCCTGGCGGTGGGGATGTGCGGCTCCATCCTGATGGTCTGGGTGATGTTCCCCGACATCATGGACGATGCGGAGCTGCGGACCGGTCGCCGTGACGCCGGCATCTACTCGGGGCTGATGACCCTGATCCGCGGTGTCGCCACCGCCCTGGCCATCCTCCTGATCGGATGGATGCTGCAGCTGACCGGTTACCTCCCGCCCGAGGACTACGCCGACCCGGTGCAGCCGGACTCGGTGCTGTGGGGCATCCGCATCACGTTGGCGATCTCCGTGGTGGTCATCATGGGCAGTGCCTGGTGGTCGGCACGGACCTATCCCCTGACTCTTCAGCGATGCGCAGCGATGCAAGACGAACTACGGGAACTGCGGGCCGCCGAGGCACTGCGGCCGTGACGGATCCCGGGATGAGCGTCAAGATGAGCCGCAACGGCCTGTCGGACCTCGACGCGTGGCTGGAGGGCCGCGGCGGGGATGAAAGTGCCGTGCTGGAACTCGTGGAGTTCGTCAACCGACGCTGGGACTGCGCCGACTTCCGCCTGGTGATCCTCCTCAAACTGCTCCTGGCCGCACCGCAGGACACCGGCTCCCCCACCATGTGGGAGGCCGTCACCCAGGCGGTGCTCGGGTTCCGCTACTGGATGGATGAGCCGGGCGAGGACTCGATGGTGTTCTGGTCGGAGAACCACCAGGTGCTGTTCTTCACCTGCGCCCACCTTGCCGGCTCCCTGTTCCCTGACAAGAGGTTCACCAACTCGGGAAAGACCGGCCGCCTCCTGCGGGAGGCGGCGGCCACCCGCCTGCGCCGCTGGCTCGCGGCAAGGTTCCGTTTCGGCTACACCGAGTGGACCTCCACCACCTACTACGAGGAGGACGCGGCAGCCCTGGCGATGCTCGTCACTCACGCGGATGACCCGGAGATCGTGGCCGCGGCCACGACAGCGATGGACCTGCTGTTCCTGGACATGGCGCTGCACCACTTCGACGGCCGCATGGTGGCCTCTTCCGGCCGCGCCTACGAGGTCCAGAGCAAGAGACCGGAGACCGCCGAGGTCAACCAGCTGATCCGGTGGGCCTTCGGCGATGCCGCCGCGGCCTTCGACCTGGAGCGGATGAGCGCATTGGTGGTCACCGGCAGCTACCGTGTGCCCGAGGCCATCAGGGCGATCGCCGCCGACGAGCGCCGCGTCACCATCCGGACCTCCGCCGGACTCGACTTGCACGAAGTGGCCGAGCAAACCGGTGACCCCCTCGACATCGAGTCCACCGGCTTGCAGTTCTGGTTGCAGGAGGCTTTCACCACCCCCGAGTCCATCGCGGTAACGATGAAGGCGATCAGGCAGTGGGACCTGGAGTCCAACGCCTTCCTCAAGCCGCTGCAATCCCTCGCTCCGCTGGCCGGCACCGGGGCACTGCCCGGCCTGGTGCGACTTCTCAACCCGGCCACCAGGGGGGTGGCCATCCAGCGTGCCGACGTCGTCACCCACCGCAGCCCACATGTCCAGCTGTCCTCGGCGCAACGCCACCACCCCGGGGGATTCGGCGACCAGCAACTGATCTGGATGGCGGGGCTGAGGGGCAACGTCAACGTCTTCGGCACCCACCCGGCCAGTCCCCTGTTCGACGGTCCCGAACGCAACTTCTCACCCTCGGCGTGGGTGGGCAACGGGATCATGCCCGACGTGGCGCAACACGACGGCGTGCTGCTCGCCGTCTACGACACCACGCCGCGCCGCGGCTACCTCGAACGCGGTCGGCGACGCCGCTCCCACGTCCACTTCCCCGCGGGACGCTTCGACGAGATCATCGGCCACGAGCGTCTGGTGGTGGGCCGTGCCGGGGAGGGTTTCATCGCCCTGCTGGGATGTCACGTCCTCGAGGAGGAAGCCCCCGACGCCATCGCGCAACGCGGCCGAATCACCGTCTGGGGAGTCGTCACCGGTGGAGGCGACCAGCTGGCGTGGCCAGACTTCCTGCGGCTGGCGCGTGCCAGCCGGATAGAGCACAGCGGCGCCACCACCACCCTCACCACCCCCGAGCATGTGTATTCACTGAGGCGCAAGGGGCCGTTCGTGGTGGACGGCACCGTGGTTGAGGACCACCATCCCCGATTCGAGAGCCCCTGGGTCAGTGCCCCCCGCTTCCCGGACAGAATTCAGGTCCATGCGGCTGGGCACAGCCTGTCGCTGGAGCAACCGTGGGGCGCCGGGGTGTGATGGAGCGGTTCGTCGCTCTGGCCCACGCGATGGCGGCCTACCACCTGGATCGCCCCGAAGTCGCCAGCGCCTCCCATGGCGTCGGGGCCGTCATGCTCGCCGCCATTGCCGGAGACAAGCTCCGGTGAGCCGTTAGGCTCGGAGACATGACCAACTCCCTGCTGCAACCATCCACGCTGGAATTCGCCCTGCCGGACTACGCCAACCTCACCGATGAGGATTACCGCGAAGCCGCGCTGATGGGCATGGAGGAGCAACTGGTGGCGCTGCAGCGCCTGGTGGAGAACCCGGAGCCCCCCACCGCAGAGAACACCTTGGCGATGTGGGAGTTGAGCGGCGCAACACTGGAGCGCGCCGTCAATGCCTTCTGGGTGGCCAAGAGCGCAGACACCAACGCGCGCCGCGACGAGATCATGGCGGAACTCTCGCCCCTGCTGGCCGCCCACAGTGACTCCATCTGGATGAACCGCGCCCTCTACGAGCGACTGGTGGCGCTGCGCGAGACGGGAGCCGACCTCGACGACCAGGACCAGCATGTCCTGGAAGAACGGCTCCGGCTCTTCGAGCGCGCCGGCGTGAACCTCGACGACCCCGGACAGGCCAGGCTCCGGGAGATCAACACCCGCCTGGCCGAGCTCTCCACCACCTTCACCAGGAAGGCAGTGGCCGGCCGGAACGCGGCGGGAGTCCTGGTCACCGATGAGCTGGAACTGGAAGGGCTCGACGAGACCGCGCGAACGGTGCTCGAGGAATCCGCACGCGCGGCCGGTCGGGAGGGGTGGTTGATCGACATCACCAACACCACCGGCCAGCCGATTTTGTCGTCGCTCAAGCGTCGCGACGTGCGGGAGCGGATCCACCGTGCCTCCATCCAGCGCGGGCTCGGTGGGCCACATGACACCCGCGAAATCATTATCGAGACCGTCACCCTCCGCGCCGAAAAGGCTGCCTTGCTGGGCTATGAGCACCACGCGGCCTACGTCGCCGCCGACGGGTGCGTCAAGACGTCCGAGAACGTCACCGACATTCTGCGTCGCCTCTCCAACGGCGTCTTCGAGATCGCCCGCGAGGAGGCCCGGGACCTCGAGAAGCGGCTGCAGGTCACGGATCCCAGCGCCGAGCTCCAGCCATGGGACTGGGAGTTCTATGCCGCCCAGGCTGCTGCGGAGTTCGCCGTCGACCACGACCAACTCAAGCCCTATTTCGAGTATCACCGTGTGCTCCACGAGGGTGTCTTCGCCGCAGCCACAGCCCTCTACGGCATCACGTTCCACGAGCGTGCCGACCTCGTGGGCTACACCAACGACGCAGACGTCTACGAAGTCCGGGAACAGGACGGCTCCGCGCTCGGCGTGGTGGTCCTGGACCCGTACACGCGCAGCACGAAACAGGGGGGTGCGTGGATGACCAGTATCGTCGATCAGGCACACCTCACCGGGACCCGGCCCGTGGTGACCAACACGTGCAACTTCCCCCGAGCTGCCCCCGGTGCTCCCAGTCTTCTCACGTGGGACAACGTGATCACGCTGTTCCATGAGTTTGGCCATGACCTGCACGGGCTCCTGTCCGACGTGCGCTACCCGTCACGATCCGGCACCTCCACCCCGCGGGACTTCGTGGAGTTTCCCTCCCAGGTCAACGAGATCTGGGCCTGGGACCCGCAGCTACTGCAGCGTTACGCCCGCCATCACGAAACCGGGGAGCCGCTTCCGCAGGACCTGATGGACAAGCTGATCGCGGGAAGGCGGCAGGGCGTCGGGTTCGACAAGCTCGAGATCCTTCAGGCCATGTGGCTGGACCAGGCCTGGCACAGCGTGCCTGTGGACGCCCTGCCGACATCGCCCGACGGGGTGGAGCTCTTCGAGGCCAACGTCCTGAAGCAGGCCGGTGTGGCCTTCTCCCTGATCCCCCCGCGATACCGCTCCACCTATTTCAGCCACATCTTCGCGGGCGGTTACTCGGCGGCCTACTACTCCTACCTGTGGTCCGAGGTGATGGATGCGGACACCGTGGCCTGGTTCGAAGCCAACGGCGGGCTGGACCGGGAGGCCGGCGAGCGTTTCCGGCGGGAGCTTCTGGCACGTGGGGGTTCCATCGAGGTGATGGATTCCTACCGCCGATTCCGGGGATCCGATCCGGACGTTGAGCACCTGCTGCGACGCATCGGCCTCAGCTGAGATCCGTCGAACCAGACGGATCAGTCCTCGTCGAGCAGACCGGCCACCACGGCAGATGCGGGGTTGCCGAGCAGTGCTCGACGCAGCACTCCGAGGGCTCCGATCTCGGTGACGAATCCACCTATCAGGAGGTCCGGGAGCTGCTGGGCGAGGGGATCCGCCACTCTCGCCTCCATGAGGACACCAACGGCACTCGCGGTCTCCTGGGCGGCCTTCAGCACCACCTGGTCCTCTGGCACGCGCTTGGTGCGGAACAGCGTTGAGGTGTAGGCGACGTCGGTTCGGCACGTGCGAAAGTACAGTGCGGCCGCGTCCCGAAGTTCGTGGGCCACGGCATCATCTCCGAGCACTCGGCGGGCCGAGACCAGTTCCGATCGGGCGAGGAACCGCTCGATCGTGCGCTGGGTCCGCCCACGGGTCAGCTCGAACTTCGCCTGCCGGCCGTCGATGAGAATCTCCAGCCAGAACCCGAGGAAGGTGTCCACCTTGCCCTTGGCGCCACGTCGGGCAAGTTCCATGGCGGGGTCTTCGGATGTCATGCCCCACATCCTCCCATGCTGGCTGGATCGGATCCGGCAACCGTGCCTCCCGGTGGAGGTGGGCACGGGACAATGACCACATGTTGCCGCATACCGTGACGTTGCCGCAGGACCGCGCCGAGTTGCTCGGCCTGCCCGGGACACTTCGGGTGGGCCGCGTGTGGCCACGCCGGCCCAACCGCCTGACGCTCGAGTTGGTGGGCGCCGATGACGCACTGCTCGCCGGGCAGTGGTTCGCCGAGGCCGCCGACCGGGAGCGCATCGCAGAAGCCACCCGCGCCCGCGCCAGACGTCCGGAACACGCGACGATCAGCCACTCGCACGACGCCGCCGGGGGAGACGCCGGCTTGGTACTGGTCCAGGCGCACGGCTGCGACCGGAGGTTGCGAGCGCTGCCCCGGGTGCTGGCCGACGAGGGCACCACGTTGGTGGTGCACCGGCCGGAACGGCGGGCTGTCGTCCACCGCACGACGGCGGAGGACCGCGCCGGGGACTACCTGCGCATCGTTCGGCCGGGACGCACCGCTGCGTTGGTGCGGGCTGCCGACGACGCGAGCAACATCCTGGCTGGACTCCCGGGCTTCACCACACCAACAGTGCGTTCGTCGCACGACGACGGCGTCGTGGCCACCAACGCGTTACCCGGTCGCAGCCTGCGGGATCTCGGGGCCTCCAGCGAGAGCGGGGCACGCGCCGGGGCAGCCGGCTTGGGCCGGCTGTTGCGTCACTTGGGAACGGTGGAGCCACCCGCCGGCCTGCCGCCGCGCGACCACCGGGCTGAGCTCGACTGGGTGGGTACCTGGCTCGACCGGGTTGCCAACCATCTGCCGCACCTGCACCCCCACCTGGCGCCGCGACTGAACCGCGTCGCCGCCAAACTGCACGCCACGGTGTCCTCCGCGCCCGCCGTGATTCACGGGGACCTCCACGATGCCCAGGTATTGGTGGCGATCGACGGATCCCTGGGCGTGCTGGACTGGGACACCATGGCCCTCGGTGAAGTGGCGCTGGATGCGGGCAACATCTGGGCGCACGCCGACCTGCGCCGCCTGCTCGGGCAGTGGCCGGCACCCCACGCGGAGGCCGTTTGGCAGTCCGCTGTCGACGCGTGGCAGCCAGCACCCAGCGAGCTGGCGAGGACCGCCGCCTATCGTCGGCTGATCCTCTTGCGGCTCGCCTGCCAGTACGCCTTTCGCCCCGCCCACCAGCACGTCGTGGATCGCCTGGCCGCCCTGGCCTCGGACTGAACTCAAGCCCGCACCGTGGCCCCACGGGGAGAGTAACCTCGTGTCACGACAGCTCGAGGAGAGGAACACCGTGAAGACCTTCACCCTGCCCGGCACCGACATCGAGGCCCCCAACGTGGTGTTGGGCCTGATGCGAGTCGCGGACAAGACCGACGACGAGATCCGGGAGCTGACCCGCACGGCCCGCGACGCCGGGATCA
>CAZPSO010000031.1:6598-15871 GCA_964588895.1 uncultured Tessaracoccus sp. | reverse complement strand
CACGCGCTCGCCCACCTGTGGCTGGCTCTGCCCCCCATCGTCCTGAGCTTGCTGCTTGCCATCCCCATGGCGTGGGTGGCGCTGAAAGTGCGGGGCCTGCGCACCATTGTGGTCTCCGGCTCGTCGCTGCTCTACGCCATCCCGTCCCTGCCGTTGTTCATCATCCTGCCCCTGCTGCTCGGTACGGGCATCCGTGACGAGATCAATGTGGTGATCGCGCTGACCCTCTACGGTTTGGCGCTGATGGTGCCCAGCGCAGTGGACGGTCTGGCGGGCGTGGACCGACGGGTCACCGACGCCGCGCTCGCCATGGGCTACGGCCCGGCGAGACGGTTCTTCGCCGTCGAGCTCCCGTTGGCGGGTCCCACCATGCTGGCCGGCCTGCGGGTGGTCTCGGTCAGCACCATCGCGTTGGTGACCGTGGCTGCGGTGCTGGGCATCCCCAACCTCGGGATGCTGTTCACCGACGGCTTCCAACGCGGCATCAACGCCTCGGTGCTGACAGGACTGGTGGTCACCGTCGCCTTGGCGGTGCTCTTCGACCGCGTGCTGGCCGTGGTGGGCCGATTGATCCTGCCGTGGAGCACCCCATGAGGTTCTTCGCGGACGCGTTCGCCTGGATCCTTGACCCGGCCAACTGGGCGGGTCCCAACAACGCCGGCACCATGTTGTGGGCTCATGTCTGGTATTCGCTCCTGGCGGTGGGCATCGCCGCGGCCATCGCCGTGCCGCTCGGCTGGTGGGTGGGCCACACTGGCAGGGGCAAGGCCTTGGTGGTGGGGTTGACCGGGGCCGCCCGGGCCCTGCCCGTGCTGGGGGTCTTGACCCTGATGGCGCTCATCCTCGGCATCGGCCTGGCTGCGCCCATGATCTCCTTCGTAGTACTCGCCATCCCGTCCGTGCTGGCCGGGGCCTACGCGGGGGTGGAGAGTGCGGATCGGGTGGCAGTCGACGGTGCGCGCGCCTCCGGCATGACAGAATGGCAGGTCCTGACGCGCGTCGAGGTGCCGCTGGGGCTGCCCCTGCTGGTGGGAGGTCTACGCTCCGCCATGCTGCAGGTGATCGCTACGGCCACCCTCGCCGCATACGTGGGTTCTGGTGGTCTGGGACGCTTGATGTTCTTGGGGCTCCGCACCCGGGACTACGGGCTGATGCTCGCAGGCTCGCTGCTGGTGGTTG
This sequence comes from uncultured Tessaracoccus sp., assembly GCA_964588895.1. GTDB lineage: Bacteria > Actinomycetota > Actinomycetes > Propionibacteriales > Propionibacteriaceae > Arachnia. The sequence continues at coordinate 14,692 of CAZPSO010000031.1, read as the reverse complement.
CGCTGGCGGTGGTCTCCGAGATCCTGTTCTCCGTTGCCCAGCGCGCCAGCACACCGCTCCACGCCCGTGATTCAAGGAGATGACATGATTCGACGCCTCGCCTGGATGGCCTTCATCCCGCTACTGCTGACCGCCTGCAGCACAAACGACCCGCTCGCCGAACCCACCGGGGACGCGACCGGGGACGACGCCGCCACCGTAGCCCCCGCCGAGAGTGAGACTTTGGTGGTGGGTTCGCAGCAGTACTACTCCAACGAGATCATCGCAGAGCTTTATGCGCTGTCCCTCGAGGAGGCCGGTTACACCGTCGAGCGCGAGTACCAGATTGGGCAGCGAGAGGTTTACATGCCGGAGATCGAAGCCGGCGCCATCGACGTCTTCCCCGAGTACGGGGGCAACCTGCTGCAGTTCCTTGACCCCGAGACCCAAGCGGTGGATACGGAGACGATCATGTCGGGGCTGGAAGCAGCCCTCCCCGGGGGCGTCAGGGCCCTCAGTCCTGCCGAGGCCACCGACCAGGACTCCTACACCGTGACGCGTGAGACGGCCGAGGAGTACGAGCTGGTGAGCATCGCGGACCTCGCCAACCTGGATCAGCCCATCACGGTGGCAGCCAACAGCGAGTTCGAAACCCGTCCCTACGGCCCGCCGGGACTGGAGGGGGTCTACGGCGTCCAGGCCGAGGTGCTGGCGGTCGAGGACTCCGGTGGGCCGCTCACCCTGCGTGCCCTGATCGACGGGCAGGCGGACGCCGCGGACATCTACACCGCCGACCCGGCCATCGCCACCAACGACCTGGTGGTGCTGGAGGATCCGCAGAACCTGATCCTGCCGCAGCAGGTGACGCCCCTGGTCTCGGAGAAGGTGGACGAGGCCGCTGCCACCGTCATCGACGCCATCCAGGCGGAACTGACAAGCGAGGAACTGCGCCAGCTCAATGCCCGCAGCGTCGATGAACAGGAACGCTCCGACGTGATCGCACGCGAGTGGCTGCAAAGCAAGGGCCTGATCGACTGAGAACGCCGGCGTAGGACCGCGCCAAAGCCCGATCCCGTCAGCCTGCCCCGGCCTCCCTTTACGACTGGCGGGAAGCCTCGGTGAGCCCAGAGCGCTGCAATCCAGATGCTGGGTGTCAACCAGCGTTCCCCGGCATTCGGCCCGCTGTGTCGGTCCGGTGGAGACGTTTTCCAGAAATGGCAGGACCTCTTTCTGTCTGCTCTTGGCTCCCCAAACCGCGCCAGTGTCGTCGGTGGCTGGCCGCGCCCGAGAGCGTATGCCTCAGTGATAGGGGATTTCAGGCACTCCAGACGGGTCAATGGGACTTCGTCCCCGATGTTCACAGAAAATGGCACGAGTGGATATCTACGCTTTGACTAGGAGAAACGCCCATATTTGACCCCCAAATCCGCATACTCTGTCATCACCGGGATCGCGACGCCCACCCGGGCACTACCCCACGAACCTTGGAGGAAAACATGGCCAAGCCCCACGACCCCCAGTTCGGCCGAGATGCTGAACTCAACCCCACGGACCACGAAACCTTCCGGGATCCACTCGAGACGCAGAGCTCTGACGTCCATGGGATCGCCGACACGGGCGATCCTGCGGGCGGGCCGGTGGAACCAGTGGTTGATCCTGTCTCCGGCCGACCTGTCTTCGGAACGTCCGACCAGCCCGTAGAACCGCTGGCCCAGGGCCTCCCAGAGGACGACCACGACGAGCCTGAGGCCAAGAAGGAGGCACAGCGCGTGGCCGGCAACGCCGGAGACCGCGCGAAGGACGTGGCAGGCACCGCCCAGGACGAAGCTGCCCACGTGGCCAACACCGCCAAGCAGGCGGGAGGCGACGTCGTGGACACCGCCAAGCAGGAAGCGGCCCACGTGGTGGACGAGGCCAAGGCCCAAGGACGCTATCTCTTGGACGAGAGCATGGACGAACTCCGGAGCCAGGCCGACCAGGGCCAACACCGCATCGCGGGAGTGGTGCGTTCACTGAGCGATGAAGTGGAGTCGATGCGGTCCGGCAACCCGCCGGAGAGCGGCGTGGTGGTGGACCTCCTCGAGCAGGTCCAGCGCTACGGCCGCGACACAGCCGACTTCCTGGACAGCAGCAGCCCGGATGAAGTGCTTGATGCGGTGCGCAGGTATGCCGCCCGCAACCCCTGGACGTTCATGGCCATCTCGGCAGGTGTCGGGTTTGTGGCCGCACGGTTCCTCCGCGGACTCAACCGGGATGATTCCGACGACTACCGCAACGTGGGCCAGCGGGGCCGGCCCGATTCCAGCTATCTGGGCACGGGTGTGCGCGGTGGGCCAGTCCCAGCCATGGGGCAGACGTCGCACGCGGATCCGCTGCAAGGCGCAGATCCCTACAGCCGCCCACTGGCCTCCAGCCCGGCAGGCGAGGAAGAACTCAGCCGCGAATACGGCACCGCGGTCGACGGTGACGAGCGACGAGGGGAGTTTCGATGAGTTCACCCATGGATCCCCGTGCGGGGCACGGCAGCGCCATGCCTCCGCCGGGCAGCCCACCCACCAACGTCGGGGCCAACGACCCCGCACCCATGGACCCCATGGCATCGCCCGTTCCCGCCGAACCGCTGGACGAGTCCGATGCCAGTTACCGGCGCTACCGCCAGGAGGACCGATCGATCGGGGAGATCGCCTCTGAGGTCCTGGACAATGCTTCCACCTTGATACGGCAGGAGATAGCACTGGCCAAGGTGGAGGCCACCGAATCGGCCAAGAAGGCCGGCGTCGGGGCAGGTCTCCTGGCAGCGGCCGCGGCCTTCGGCCTCATGGTCCTGGTGGCACTGACCCTGGCCATGTGGTGGGGCTTCGCAGTCCTGATCGGCACCGTCGACGAGCCCGCGCTCGGCATCAGCGGGGTCATCGTCGCCGTGATCTGGGCCGTGATCGCCGCCATCCTCGCCTTCGCCGGCAAGAGCCAGATCGACAAGATGCAGGGCCTGGAACAGACCCAGGAAACCGTCCAGAAGATTCCCAACGCCGTCACCGGTCACGAGGAGAGGAACCGATGAGCCAGAACCCAGATGAGATCCGCCGCGACATCGAGCGCACCCGCGCCGAGTTGAGCGACAACGTCAACGCCCTGAGCGACCGCACCGACCCGGGCAACATTGCCCGCAGCCAGGTGGACAAGGTCAAGGAGGGGGCTCACGGCCTCAAGGAGAGGGTGTTCGGCTCCGACTCCGATCCCTACGACTCCGGCGCGGTAGGCGCCGTGGGGGATCGCGCCCATGGCGTGGCCCAGGACGTGGGCGACCGCGCCCATGACCTTGCCCACGATGCCAGGCAGGCCGTCGACGACGTGCCGCGTCAGATAAAGCAGCGCACCAGGGGCAACCCCATCGCTGCCGGCCTCATCGCAGCTGGCGTGGGGGCGTTGATCGGTGGACTGATTCCGGCCAGCCGCACCGAGCAGAGGTACGCGGAGAAGGTCAAGGACGCTGCCGAGCCGGCGGTCGAGGAGATCAAGCAGATGGCCGATGAAGCCAAGGATCATCTGCAGCCCAAGGCGGAACGGGCCCTTGAGGACATCAAGCCGGTTGCCCAGGATGCTGCGGACCACGTCCGGGACGAGGCCCAGCACGCCGCCGACACCGTCAAGGACGAGTCGCAGTCCGCGGCGGAACATGTCAAGGGCGACGCCGAAGGCGCAGCCGAGGAAACCAGGCAGGACGTGGAGCAGAGCCGCGACAAGCTCTGAGCCATCCCGGCCGACGTGAGGCGTCCACCCCCCGGGGTGGGCGCCTCACCCTTGACTACGACCACGGCTCTTGGGTGAATGCCGTCACAATGATTCCCCGGCATGAAAGGAGGGGCGGTGGCACGACTCAGGCACGTTTCTCCCGCCATGCGGGGTTGGACGCGCAGGCGCGCAGGCCGCGGTTTCACCTACCTCGACACTGACGGCACGAAGCTTCCAGACGAAGAGATCGAGCGCATCAAGTCGCTTGCGATCCCCCCTGCCTGGAAAGACGTGTGGATCTGCCCCCTGCCCAATGGGCACCTGCAGGCCACCGGCACGGACGACGCCGGCCGCCGGCAATACCTGTACCACCCCGACTGGCGCACCAAACGGGATCGGTCCAAGTTTGAGCGCATCCTTGAGGCGGCAGAGTTGCTGCCTGCTGCGCGACGACGGATCTCCCGGGACATCGCATCCGAGGATTCCTCGCTGGACTGGGCGTGCGCCACCGCCGTGCGTCTACTCGACGTCGGGTACTTCCGCATCGGAAATGACGCCTACACCGACGCCAACGGGTCCTTCGGACTCACCACCCTGGAACGCCAGCACGTCCGCCGACGTGGGGAGGGGCTGGTGTTCAGTTTCACCGGAAAGTCCGGTATCTCGCACTCCATCCTCATCGAGGACGAGGCAGCGGTGAAGGCACTGGAGAAGATGCGCTCCCGCCGCGATGGGTCCCAGCGGTTGCTGGCGCACCGGGACGGTGGCAGCTGGAAAGACCTGACGGCCGAGGACGTGAACTCCTACCTGGCCGAACTGTTTGGCGGTGCCATGACTGCCAAGGACTTCCGCAGCTGGCACGCCACCGTGATCGCCGCCGAGGTACTGGCCCTCTCCGAAGAGGATGCCGCCACCAAGACTTCACGCAAACGCGCAGTCAAGCAGGCTGCCACTGAGGTGGCCAGCTACCTGGGCAACACCCCGACCGTGGCACGCAACTCCTACATCGACCCCCGGGTCATCGACCATTACGAGAACGGCGAAACCATCGCCCCAGCGGCCACGAAGAAGTACCGCAGCGCCCAGTCCCGGCAGTCAGGCCTGGAGGATGCAGTGCGCGAACTGCTCTGAGTCGCCGTTACTTTCGCACAGCCTCCTCAGATCCCTCAGCGGGCTCGTCGGGATGCTCGCGCTGGTCCTCGTCTGGCTGGGATTCGGGGGCATCCGGGTCGGGGCCCTCGGCGGGCGCGACAGGGTGTTCGCGGGGATCCGGCTCAGTCATGTCAGTCTCCTGTAGTGGTGGTGTGCGTCGATTCTGCCAAACTCCTGGGTACTACCACCCCCCTGCGGCCAAACTCCATCGCTTTGCCAGCGGAACCTGTCCCCTCACCAGCGTTCTCGAACGCTGGCAAGGACCCTCTTACCTGGCCAACCAGGTGTGGCTGCACGAACCGCTGGCGCACCGCCCGGTCGAATCCGGTGACGCCTCCTCAGGATCGGGCAGGGGGCTCCGCGCTTTGCTTGACCACGGCGCTCAGGCGGCTGTGGTCCACGCCTCGTTGACCAATTCCGCGAGCCGCTTCTTGTCGTGGGCTGCGCCGTGTGCAGCACCGCCGGGCTGCAGCAGGGTACCGGCCGACAACCGGCCGGCGGAGACGGGATCGAAGCCGAGGTTGTTGATCAGCTTCCGTACCCGGTCCAGGGCCCATGGGTCATCGGAGACGGCGGCCATGGCACGGCGATCCTTGTGGCCCTTCCTGCAGGCAAGAGTTTCCATCTCGCGGGAACTGAAGTGGTTGAACGTCTTGACCACATGGGCGTCTGTGAACCAGTCCTGCACCATCATGCTGGTGCCGCCCGGGTATGTGACGTACTCGTCGGCGTCCTGGCGTGGTGCGTTCATCGCGTCGATCAGGATCTTGTCGTCGAACTGGTCGCGACGAAGGTTGCGGAACTCTTCCATGGGCAGGGCAAGCACGATCTTGCTGGCGAAGTTCGCAACATCCTGCACGTCGCCGGCGCGCACCTTGGGCGCCTCTGTCCTCAGGGAGACCTTGAGCTGACTGGCCGTGCCGGTATTGGCCACCATCACTTTGTAGCCGTGCTCCAAGGCCAGGCGCGCGAGGCACAGGCCCAGCTCACCTGCTCCGATGATGCCGAGTCGATCACGCGACCACCACACCGCGCTCACCTTCTTTCCAGTCTCGTTGGTATGCGTTTTCCGTCTGGAGGGGATTTTACAAGCTTGAACAAACTTGGGCGCCAGTTTATTTCAAGCCCGGAAGATGGTGAGATGGGGGTCATGTTTCCTCCCGAGGGCGCCGACGACGAGGTGCGGTGGCTGAACGAGGAGGAGACCGAGGCCTGGAACGGGTTCCTGGAGATCCTCTCCGTGAGGCAGGTCCTTGACGCCCAGCTGCATCAGGAGTCCGGGTTGTCGCTGTTCGGGTACCTCGTGTTGAGCAGGTTGGCGATGGAGGCGGATCACAGCGCCCGGATGAGCCAGTTGGCGCACATGACCGCGTGCTCTCCGTCGCGGCTCTCCAACGTGGTGGGTGCCTTTGAGAAGAAGGGGTGGGTCACCAGGCAACCGGACCCCGACGACGGACGAGCCATTCGCGCCACCCTCACCGAAGACGGATTCGACGTGGTGTGCGCCGCGGCCCCGGGACATGTCCGCGCCGTCCGCAGGCAGGTGATCGATCCGCTGGACTCCCGACAGTTGAGGGCGCTGGTGGACATTGCGCGCAGCATCGCCGACGCACTCCCGGAGGGTGCGCACCTGGTTGACGGTCGTAGCCCGGGTGATCAATAGGCGACCCGCGGGGTCCGCGTCACCGATTCGGGGTTGGTTTGCGTGGTGCCCTTGTTAGTGTCGAAACCATGCGAATCATGATCATTGGAGGCCACGGGAAGGTGGCGCTGCTGACCGCGCCCCTGCTCGTCGAGGCCGGGCACGAAGTCACGTCCGCCATCCGCAACCCCGACCACAGCGCCGACGTGGAGGCTACGGGCGCCGCTTCCGTGGTGGCAGACGTGGAGGAACTCGACAAGGCGGGTATCCACGCCCTGATCCAGGGGTGTGACGCGGTGGTCTGGTCCGCGGGCGCAGGAGGGGGCAGTCCCGAACGCACCGTGGCGGTGGATCGCGACGCGGCCATCCGCACCATCGATGCGGCCACCGAGGCCGGTGTGAATCGGTTCGTGATGGTCTCCTACATCGGCTCCGGTCGGGACGACATCCCGGAGGACAACCCGTTCGTGCATTACGCGCGGGCCAAGGCGGAGGCCGACGACCACCTGCGCGCTTCCTCGTTGAACTGGACCATTCTCGGCCCGGGCGGCCTGACCTTGGAGGAGCCGTCGGGCCGGATCGACGCCGGCGAGCAGGTCATCTCCGGCGAGGTCTCCCGCGCCAATGTGGCGGACGTGGTGGCACAGGCCGTGGTCCGGGACGACCTCTCGGGCGTGTGGTTGCCCTTCGTCGACGGGGACACCGCGGTGGCCGAGGTTCTCGATCAGGCCAGTTCCTGATCGGCTCCTGACGGGCTGAAGGAGGGCGAGGGCCAGACGGACCCCGCCCCGGGGCACATGCCCGGTTGTGGGAACCCCACAAGCTCTCCGACGGAACTTTTCATTCGGGGCCGGAAAGTCGGGATGCCGGGGCCCGTGATGGGTGGTGTACTCGCATCTTGCCACCCCGATCGACAAGTATCGGGCGGTGGGCCACGTCCGTGAGCCCGGGATTGGGAGGTCTCAGTGTTCCAACGCATCGCGATCATCAACCGCGGAGAGGCCGCCATGCGGCTCATTCACGCGGTGCGTGAACTCAACGCAGAACGCACCGCGCTGCGAGAGGATCGGGAGCCGGCACTGACCACCATCGCCCTCTACACCGATGTGGAACAGGGGGCCAAGTTCGCCCGCGAAGCAGATGAGGCCTACCCGATCGGTCCCGCATCCGCGCGGCCCTACATCAACCACCAACTCCTGGCCGATGTGCTCCGGCGGGTTCGGGCCGACGCCGTGTGGGTGGGCTGGGGCTTCGTGGCCGAGGATGCGGCCTTCGTCGACCTCGTGGAGTCCCTGGGCATCACGTTCATCGGACCCTCAGGCGATGCCATGCGCAAGCTTGGCGACAAGATCGGGTCCAAGCTGATCGCCGAGGAGGTCGGGGTCCCCGTGGCCCCCTGGTCGCGGGGCGGGGTGGAGACACTCGAGGAGGCCCTGGCTGCCGCGGATGGAATCGGCTACCCGTTGATGCTGAAGGCCACCGCAGGTGGCGGCGGCCGCGGGATCCGGAAAGTGGCCTCCGACGACGAACTGGCCGACGCCTACCAGCGAACCCGCGACGAGGCCGAGCGCGCCTTCGGTTCCGGGGTG
>CAZPSO010000031.1:0-6498 GCA_964588895.1 uncultured Tessaracoccus sp. | reverse complement strand
CGACGCCTACCAGCGAACCCGCGACGAGGCCGAGCGCGCCTTCGGTTCCGGGGTGGTCTTCCTGGAGAAGCTGGTCACCGGAGCCCGGCACATTGAGGTCCAGCTGATCGCCGACGGAAAGGGCGCCGCCTGGGCGCTCGGCGTGCGTGACTGCACCATCCAGCGACGCAACCAGAAGATCATCGAGGAATCCGCCTCGCCCTTGCTGAGGCCTGAGGAGACCGCGGAAGTGCGTGCCGCCGCGGAGCGGCTGGCCCTGGCCACCGATTACCGGGGGGCTGGCACCGTCGAGTTCCTCTATCAGCCGGAGACACGGGAGTTCTCCTTCCTCGAGGTCAACACCCGTCTCCAGGTGGAACACCCGATCACAGAGGTCACCTGCGACTTCGACCTGGTGAAGGCGCAGATCCACATCGCCCGCGGAGGCGCCCTGGGAGAGCGGCCCAGCGAGTTGGGCCATGCGGTGGAAGCCCGGCTCAACGCCGAGGACCCTGACCGCGACTTCGCCCCCGCCCCCGGCCTGATCACTCGGCTCGACATGCCCGCCGGCCCGGGAATCCGCGTCGACACGGGCGTGGCGGAGGGTGATTCCATTCCCGCCGACTTCGACTCCATGATCGCCAAGATCATTGCCTTCGGCCGCACCCGCGAGGAGGCGCTGGGACGGCTGCGCAGGGCGCTCCAGGACACCACGGTGATCATTGACGGCGGCGTCACGAACAAGAGCTTCCTGCTGGAGCTGCTGGACCGGCCGGAAGTGGTCGGTTCCCGGCACGGCCACTGGGCCGACACCGGATGGATCGACCGCGTCCGCGCGGCGGGCGACCTCGTGGCCGACCAGCACAGTGGAGTGGCGCTCGTCGCAGCGGCCATCGAGGCCTACGAGGAGGCCGAGACCCTGGAGGTGGCGCGCCTCCTGGAGACGGCACACGGCGGACGGCCGCAGGTCTCCCATCCCGACGGCCTCGCCGTCGACCTGAAGCTGAGGGGTGCCACCTACCCGCTGAAGGCGTTCCGCACCGACCGGCGCAGCTACCGGGTCCTGGTGGGCGGAATCCCCGTGGAAGCGCAACTCCAGCGGCTGGACGACGTGCACGCGCGCCTGCGCGTCGGCGACGAGACATACCGCCTGGTCACCGCCACCCACGGCCCCATCCACCTGATCGAGGTGGCCGGCACCACTCACCGCGTCTCGCGTGACGAGGGCGGCGTGCTACGTTCGCCCGCGCCCGCGCTCGTGGTGGCCACCCCGGTGGCCGTGGGTGACGAGGTCCAGTCAGGGCAGGCCGTGATGGTGCTGGAGTCCATGAAGATGGAAACCCCGGTGCTGGCCCCCTTCGCCGGCAAGGTGAAGGAGCTGTTCGTGATGTCGGGCTCACAGGTGGAGACCCTGGCCCCCTTGGTGCGGCTGGAACCCCTGGCCGAGGAGGAGGAAGAGGTCAGCGACGCCGTCGACGTGGACCTGCCCCAGGTGACGCCCGTTGCCGAACCCGTGGAGCGCTACCGTGCGGCGCTGTCAGCGTTGTCTGCCCAGTTGATGGGTTTCGACGTGGAATCCTCCGCCGATGCCCTCGATGCCTACTTGGAGGCCCGGTCCGCGGCGAAGGAGGCGGGGGAGGATGTCATCTCCGCCGAGATCGGCCTCTATGGCCTCTTCTCCGACCTGGCGGAACTGAGCCGCAACCGCCCCGCGGGAGAACAGGTCAGCACCGAGCTGCGTGTGCACTCCGACAAGGAGTACTTCCACACCTACCTGAAAAGCCTGGACGTGGTTCGGGCCGACGTCCCCACGGAGTTCACCGAGCGCCTCTCTCGTGCGTTGAGGCACTACGGCATCACGGAGCTGGACCGGAGCCCCGACCTGGAGCAGGCGGTCTTCCGCATCTTCCTGGCCCAGAAGAACGTGGCCGACGATGCAGACCTGGTCCTCGCGCTGTTGAACCAGTGGATTCACGAACCGTCGCCGTCGGGAGAGCTGGCGAGCACGGCGAGCGGCCAGCTCGATCGCCTGAAGAGGGCCACCCAGCGACGCTTCCCCGCCATCGGGGACCTCGCCCGTTCCGTGAGGTTCCGCTGGTTCGACCAACCGCAGGTGGACGTGGAGCGTCGCGCCGACCTCGCCGGCGTGGCCGACGAGGTGGAGGCACTCTCCGAGCCGGACGTGGAAGACTACGACCAACGCATCGATGCCCTGGCCGCCATCCCCGAACGGTTGGCCGACTTCCTCTCCGCCCGCCTGGCCGCTGGCGTCAGACCCCGCGAGCCCCTGCAGGAAGTGCTGCTGCGCAAGCTCTACGGCAGGTACGGGATGACCACCACGGCACGGGACCACAGCGCCGGGCGCACGGTGGCCTGGGGCACCTATTTCAACGATGGCAAGGTCTTCGCGGTCTCCACCTCCGCAGCCCCGGATGAGCTTGGCGCCGACGGTCCGGTGGCACACCTGATAGCGGACCGCCTGCGGCAGCGAGGCGAAGTGGACGAAGCCGTCGTGGAGCTCTACCTCGCCGGCTTGGACAACCGGGCGCTGGGGGAGGTCTCCGACGAACTCCGCCGCCAGCTGACCACCTGGGAGTTCCCCTGTGCGGTGCGTCGTGTGGTGGTGGGTATCGGCAGTGGCGAGGAGGTGGGATACCTCACTTTCCGTGCCGGCGATGACGGGCTCGTGGAGGACGAGCGCCTGCGCGGCCTGCACCCCATGATCTTCCGCCGCCTGGACCTGTGGCGCCTGGAGAACTTCGACATCACCCGGCTCCCGGCACCCGACGGCGTGCTCCTGTTCGAGTGCGCCGCCCGATCCAACCCTGACGACCGACGGCTGGTGGCCATGGCCGAGGTCCTCCAGCTGGTGGTCAACCGTGACGAGGATGGCCGGGTGACCGGTGTTCCCCACGCCGAACGGGCCATCGAACGTTGCCTGGAGGCGGTGCGTCGCACCCGCTCCGCCCGGGGGAAGGCCGGAAGCCTGCTGGAGCGCAACCACGTGTGGGTGCACATCTGGCCCGTCGTTGACTTGGACATGGCCGACGTCGAGCCCTTGATGCAACGCATGACGCCTCTGACGGACGGCACCGGCATCGAGGAAGTGCTGGCGCACGGCACGTTCGTGCAGCCGGACGGGTCCGAGCGCCAGTTGACCGCCCGCTTCAGTGCCCGGCTGGGGGAGGGCGTCGGCCTGAGCGTGGGCGTGGCACCCAGCCGGCCGCTGGAACCCCTGAGCGACTACGACGCGAAGGTGGTGCGAGCGCGCCGCCGCGGTCTGGTCTACCCCTACGAACTGGCGGCCACCCTCGCCGGGGAGGGTGGGTCGCTGGTGGAGCTGGATCTCGACGGGGACCGTCTGGTGGAGGTGGACCGGCCGTACGGTGGCAACAAGGCCGGCATCATCTGCGCCCGCGTCACCACCCGAACCGAGCTGCACCCGGAGGGCATCACCCGCATCGTGTTGTGCGGCGACCCCACCAAGGGGCTGGGTGCCGTGGCCGAACCCGAGTGTCGGCGTATCATCGCCGCCATCGACCTGGCCGAGGAGACGGGGGTTCCCCTGGAGTGGTTCACGCTCAGCTCCGGTGCCCGCATCTCCATGACCAGTGGGGTCGAGAACATGGACTGGGTGGGGGCCGCGCTGCGCCGCATCGTCGAATTCACCCAGGCCGGGGGCGAAATCAACGTCGTGGTGGCCGGCATCAACGTCGGCGCGCAGCCCTACTGGAACGCCGAGGCCACCATGCTGATGCACACCAAGGGCATCCTCGTGATGACTCCCGATTCTGCCATGGTGCTCACCGGCAAGCAGTCGCTGGACTTCTCCGGCGGCGTTTCGGCGGAGGACAACTTCGGTATCGGCGGTTACGACCGGGTTATGGGTCCCAACGGCCAGGCGCAGTATTGGGCAGCCAACCTGGCTGATGCGTTCCGGATCCTGATGTCCCACTACGACCACACCTGGGTGGTCCCCGGCGAGGAGGCGCCCCGCCCGGCGTCCACGTCGGATCCGCTCGAGCGGGACGTCTCCGACTTTCCGCACCAACTGGAAGGCAGCAGTTTCACCACGGTGGGGCAGATCTTCTCCGCCGAGCACAACCGCGACCGCAAGAAGGCCTTCGACATCCGCACGGTGATTGCCGCCGTGTGCGACCAGGACCACGGGCACCTCGAACGTTGGGCCGGGATGGCCGACGCGGAGACCGCGGTCGTGGTGGAGGCCCGGGTGGGGGGGCGCGCCGTGATGATGATCGGGATCGAGTCCCAGCCAGTGCCCCGCTCCGGGTTCCCGCCCACCGACGGCCCCGACACCTACACCGCCGGCACCCTGTTCCCGCGGTCGTCCAAGAAGGTGGCCCGCGCCATCAACGCGGCCTCGGGCAACCGGCCCGTGGTGGTGCTGGCCAACCTGTCCGGCTTCGACGGTTCTCCGGAATCGATGCGCAAACTGCAGTTGGAGTATGGCGCCGAGATCGGGCGCGCCATCGTCAACTTTGACGGCCCCATCGTGTTCGTGGTGATCAGCCGGTATCACGGCGGGGCGTTCGTGGTGTTCTCCAAGACCCTGAACGAGAACATGCGGGTCCTGGCGGTCGAAGGATCGTTTGCCTCGGTGATCGGCGGTGCTCCCGCCGCGGCGGTGGTCTTCGCCGGTGACGTGGCCCAGCGTACGGCCGCGGATCCACGGGTGGCCGAACTGGAGGTCGCCCTCCGTTCGGCGCACGCCGAGGAGAAGGCGGCGCTGGCCCGGGAACTGGTGGACGTGCGTGCCGCCGTCCGCGCCGAGAAGATCAACGACGTGGCGGCCGAGTTCGATGCCATCCACTCCATCCACCGGGCCGTGGAGGTGGGGTCGGTGGACCGGGTGATCGAGGCGGCACAGTTGCGCCCAGCCATCATCGAGGAGCTCCGCGGAAAGTGACCACCGCGGTGGTGGACGCCTGGGGCCAGGCCATCTACGGGATCACACCCTCGGGGCTTTCCGAGGTGCAGGTGGTGGGGCACAGCCGGGCTGAGGGTTGGGACGGGAAGGCCACGGTGCACAACCTCGTGCTTGACGCCGCCGGTCACCGGGTCCAGGCGGCGGTCGTCCTCCCGCGGCCGGACGCCCCGGTGTTCCTGGGTCTCAACTTCAGGGGCAACCACTTCGCGGCTCCCGACCCGGCGGTCGACCCGCCTGGTGAGTCAATGCCGCTGTACCGGGCCGACAACCAACCGCCGGAGGGTGCACCGGACCTGCTCACAGCCGCCTGGCCGATCGGCAGGATCCTCGATGCCGGTTTCGGGGTGGCCACAGCCTGCTATCTGCAACTCGGACCGGATTCGAAGCACCTGTGAGGTCGGCCTCTATCCACTGGTGGCCGGGAGCAGCCGGGACTGGGGCGGGATCGGCATGTGGGCGTGGTTTCTGTCGCAATTGGGTGAGACGCTCCGTACGGAGGCGCTGGGGTCGCGCCAGATCGCCTTCGGTCACTCTCGCCTGGGCAAAGCCGCGCTGTGGGCCGCAGTCCAGGACCCGGGCCTGTCCGGTGTGGTCTCCATCCAGTCGGGATGCATGGGTGCCGCACAGGGCGCGACCGACGGGGCGGAGACGCCGGAGATGATCCTGCGCAGTTTCCCTCACTGGTTCTCGGGCGCCTTTGCGCAAACGGTGGCGTCAGGGGCCCTCCAGCAACTTCCGCAGCACCGCCTGCTCGCCGCGATTCCCCCCAGGGACGTCTACATCTCCAGTGCCGATGAGGACCTCCACGCGGACCCCGCAGGGGAGAGGGCTACGGCTGACCACCTGCGGGCACGGAATCCGACGGCACACGTCGGCTACCACTCGCGCCCGGGGGGCCACGAAGTGACCGATCTCGACTGGCAGCACTACCTGGAGTTCTTCGTTCCACCCGCCTCGGTGGGATGACAGGGTCCGGTCGAATGCCCGTCGTCTTCCAATCCATCCTCGGGCTGGGGCGTCGACGAACCGTCCACAATGCGTACCTTCTCCGCGCGGCTCTAGTGGGTGGCGAGATGCCGGTGTAGAGTTTCTTCAGCAAGCGCAGCGGGCACCACCGGTTCCCTTGCGACGAGTGAGGTTCGGGGGGGCCTACACATGTTTGATGAGCAAGCGATTTCGCCGTACTCGACTGCAGGTGTCGAGGGGGTGTCGCCAGCCGCAGGGCATCTGCGCGGGTACGTCCCCGGTGCGTGGGACATGTTCCACATCGGCCACCTGAACATCCTGAAACGCGCACGCCAGCACTGCGGGCACCTGATCGTCGGTGTAGTCAGCGACGAAACACTGTTCCAGATGAAGGGCAAGCATCCCATCGTCCCCGTTGAGGAGCGGATGGAGATTTTGGAAGCCCTCGGCATCGTGGATGAAGTGGTGGCTGACTTCTCAGCCAACAAAATCGAAGTCTGGCAACGCGCCCCTTTCGATGTGCTCTTCAAGGGCGATGACTGGTTGGGCACCGCGAAAGGTCGCAAACTCGAGGCTGACATGGCCACGATAGGGGTGAGCGTGCA
>CAZPSO010000030.1:0-15909 GCA_964588895.1 uncultured Tessaracoccus sp. | reverse complement strand
GGGTCGCCACACCGGTTGGGGATGGCGACCTATGGAGAGATCGGGGGGTCGGGCGTCGGTCAGGGGACGCCGGGCTCAGGCGCGCTGGATGGCTCCGAAGCGCTCGGCGGCCTCTTGGACCGCGGCTTGCCGAGCCTCAGCCGTTTGTGCGTCGGTCAGGGTGGTGTCCCCACGGAATCGCAGGCCGAAAGCCAGGGACTTCTTGCCCTGGCCCACCTGGTCGCCCGTGTAAACGTCAAACAGGTGAACCGATTCCAGCAACGCTCCGGCACCTTCGGCCAGTGCCCGTTCCACGTCGGCCGCTGCCACCTCGCGGTCGACGATCAGGGCCACGTCCTCCTTGGCAACGGGGAACGACGACAACGACGGGATCATGACCGAGCTGGGGGCTGCTGCCATCAGCTCGCCCAGGTTCAACTCGACGGCGCACGTGCGCGCCGGCAACTCGAAGGCCTTGATGACGGCCGGGTGCAGCTCGCCGGCGAAACCGAGCAGCTTGTCCCCCACCATCAGCTTCGCGCAGCGACCCGGGTGCCACGGCATGGCCTCGCTGTCCTGCACCCGCCTCAGACGCGTACCCACGGCGGCAGCTGCAGTTTCGGCGAAGGCCACGACGTGGGTCCAGTCGGCGGGCTGGGCTTGGCCCTGCCAACCGGCAGGTCGCCAGTTCCCGGTCACCACGGCGGCCAGGGTCTCGGCCTGCATGGGCAGGGCCGCGTCGAGGGCTGCGATCTCCTCGTCGGAGGGACGCTGTGCCACGGACGGACGCGGGGCCTCAGGGGTGCCGAAGTCGAAGAATCCGGTGCCGCGCTCGAAGATGGCCAGGTCGGTGAGACCACGCGAGGTGTTCTTCGCGATGGCGCCGAACAGGCCGGGCAGCAAGCTGGTGCGCAGGTAGGGGTGCGTCTCGGACAGGGGGTTGGAGAGCCGGACCTTGGCGCGACGGGGGTCGTCGTCGGCCAGGCCGAGCTGGTCCAGTTCCGCGTCGCTGCTGAACGGCAGCGTGAGCAACTCGGTGAAGCCCAGTCCGGCGACGGCGCGCACCACGTTGCGGCGGTCGCGCTGGGTGCGGGTCAGGCCCCTGCCGGCCGACGGCACGGGCAGGCTCAGCCCGATCCGGTCGTAGCCGTAGTGCCGGCCCACTTCCTCGATCACGTCGTACGGGTCACGAAGGTCGTTGCGCCAGGACGGGATCTCCAACGTCAGCGAGTCCCCCAGCGCGGTGACACCCACCCCGCTGTCCTCGAGGATTGCGATGGTCTCGGACTGCTCCACGGGAGCGCCCAGGATCTGGGCAACGAGCCCGGAACGCATGTTGATCTTGTGGTTCGGCGGCACTGAACCGGTGCAGGTGAAGTGGTCCAGCACCTCACCCCCGCCGTGCTCCACCAGCAACTTTGCGGCGCGCAGGGCCGCGGCGTAGGGAACCCGGGGGTCCACCGTGCGCTCGAACCGCTTGGAGGCTTCCGAGGCCAGCCCGTGCCGGCGGAACGTGCGCGAGACGCTCTGCGGCTGGAAGTGGGCCGCTTCCAGCACGATTGACGTGGTGGACTCGCTCACCTCGGTGTCCTCGCCACCCATCACGCCGGCCATTCCGATGGGGCCACGGTCGTCGGTGATGAGCAGGTCGTCGGGGTCCAGGATCCGTTCCTGGTGGTCGATGGTGACCAGGCGCTCGCCCTCGTGCGCCAGGCGCACGCGGATGGGTCCCTGCAGTTTGGTGGCGTCGTAGGCGTGCAGCGGCTGCCCGGATTCCAGCATGACGTAGTTGGTCACGTCCACCGGCAGCGAGATGGACCGCACGCCACTGGCGCGCAGGCGCTGTGCCATGTAGTCGGGTGTGGGTGCTGCCGGGTCGAAACCCTCGATGGTCAGGGCCACGAAGTTCAGGCAGCGCTCGGACTCGAGTTCGACGGGGTAGCCTGCGGCGGTGTTCTCCGGCATCGGATCGTCGTAGCGATCGTGGTATGCCACGTCGGCCACGATGGCGGCCTCACGGGCCATGCCCCGCATCGACATGGCGTAACCCAGGTCCGGGGTGACGTCGATCTCGAGCACTTCGTCGCTGCTCCACAGGACAGGGGCGGCGGCTTCGCCGGGTTGGTGGCCCAGTGCGTCGCTGACCACGATGATGCCGACGTGATCCTCGCCCAACCCCAGCTCCTGCTCGGAGACGATCATGCCGTCGGAGAGGTGACCATAGGTCTTGCGTGCCGAGATCTCGAACCCGCCGGGCAGCACTGATCCGGGCAGGGAGACCACGACGGTGTCACCCACCTCGAAGTTGTGGGCTCCGCACACGATGCCGCGGGAGGCGGGGTGCTGTGCGGTGGCCTCGTCGTTGTGTTCGGGGCCGACGTCCACGCGGCAGTAGCGGATGGTTTTGCCGTTCTTCTGCGGCTCGTCGGAGATGCTGAGGACGCGTCCGAACACCAGGGGTCCGGTCACCGGCGAGTCGGTCTGCTCGATGCGCTCGACGGTCAGGCCGAGGTTGGTGTAGGCGTCGGCCAGTTCGTGGGCACCCAGGCCCTTGGGGAGCCGGACCAGGTCGTGGAGCCATGAGATGGGGACCTTCATCGGATACCTCCGGGCAGGGAACGGCTGAAGCGGATGTCGCCCTCGACGAAATCGCGGAGGTCGGGGGCGCCGGTGGAGACCATCACGGTGCGGTCGATGCCCATGCCGAACGCGAAGCCGGAGTAGACATCGGGGTCCACACCGCAGGCCCTGAGTACGCGCGGGTTGACCACACCGCAGCCGCCCCACTCGATCCAGCCCTCGCTGCGGCAGGTGCGGCAGGGCCGCTCCGGGTTGTTGATTGATTCGCCATGGCACGCGTAGCACTCGTAGTCCACCTCGGCCGACGGTTCGGTGAAGGCGAAGAAGTGGGGGCGCATGCGGGTGCGGACGTCGCCGAACAGTGACTTGGCCAGGTGGTCCAGGGTGCCGCGCAGGTCCGCCATGGAGATGCCCTTGTCCACGACGAGGCCCTCGAGCTGGTGGAAGACGGGCAGGTGGGTGGCGTCGTATTCGTCCGCGCGGTACACCTTGCCGGGGACGACGATGTAGAGGGGCGCACCGCGCTCGAGCATGGCCCGGATCTGCACCGGCGAGGTCTGGGTACGCATCAGCTTCCCGGCTGACGGTGGGTCCACCCACAGGGTGTCCTGCTCGCCACGGGCGGGGTGGTCGGCGGGAAGGTTCAAGGCGTCGAAGTTGTGCCACTCGGTCTCCAGCTCCGGGCCCTCTTCCACCTCGTAGCCCATGCCGGTGAACACGTCGACCATCTTGTCGATCATCGAGGTGATGGGGTGCAGTGCCCCTTGGGGCGCCAGCTGGACGGGCAGGGTCATGTCCACCCGTTCGGTCTCCAGGGCCCGCTCAAGTTCGTGCTCCTCGAGTTCTCGCTGCCGGGCGGCGATGGCCTGGTTGACCTGGCCGCGTGCCTGGCCGACGCGACGGCCTGCGTCCTTACGGGCCGCGGGCGGCAGGGCGCCGATCTCACGGTTGGCCAGCGCCAGCGGGGAGCGGTCGCCGGCGTGGTCCAGACGGATCCTCTTCAGTGCCGGGGTGCTGTCGGCGTCCGCGATCGCTGCCAGCGCATCTGTGACTTGCTGGGTGATGGCGTCCGGGTCCAAGGCAGCGACCTGCTTCGGATCGAAGTTGTCATTCGGCCCCGACATGGGTTCCTCCTGCAGTTGTGGTGCGCCGTTGAGCCGACGCGGTCTGGTACAGGCAGATGGCTGCTGCGCTGGAAAGGTTGAGGCTTTCTGCCGAACCCCACATTGGCACGGCCACCACCGCGTCCGCCAGCTCCGCGTCCTCTTCGGGTAGGCCCCAGGCCTCGTTGCCCATGATCCAGGCCGTGGGGGCGGAAAGGTGGCCGTCGGCGGCCATCAGGTCCAGCGGCGCACCGGTGCCGTCGGCAGCCAGCACCTGCATGCCGATGGCGCGGACCCGGTCCACAGCCTCTTGCAACGGGACGCCGGTCACGATGGGCATGTGGAAGAGGCTGCCAACGGTGGAGCGCACCGTCTTGGGGTTGTAGACCTCCACAGAGCCGGTGGTCAGGATCACGCCGTCGGCGCCGAACGCGTCTGCGCAGCGGATCACCGTGCCGGCGTTGCCGGGGTCGCGCACCTGGGCGCAAATCACCACGAGCCGGGCTCCCTGCAGGTGGTCCCATCCGTAGGACAGCTGGTGGCACACGGCCACGATGCCCTGGGGGGTGACGGTATCGCTCAGCTGGCGCATCTGCGCCGCGTCGGCCTGCCAGAGCGGTACCTCCGCATCGTGGAGGAGATCCATGTGCCGTGAGGCATCGTCGACGATCACCTCGACGACGACGCCTGGCATCCGCAGCGCCTCACGGACGGCCTGGCGACCTTCCACGAGGAACTTGCCGGCCATGTCTCGCCCCTTGCGATTGGACAGACGACGAATCGAACGCAGTGCCCCCGCCGATAGGGGAAGCACTGCGTTCGGTGTGGGTTGTTGGTGTCTCACCCGGCTCAGGCAGCAGCGGACTCTGCCTGGTTCTCCTTGGCCAGTACCACCAGTGCCTGGAAAGCGGGTGCGTCGTTGACTGCGAGCTCCGCGAGCATTTTCCGGTCCACCTCGATGCCTGCGTTCTTCAGGCCATTCATGAAGCGGTTGTAGGTGATGCCTTCGGCGCGGGCAGCGGCGTTGATCCGCTGGATCCATAGGCTGCGGAAGTCGCCCTTCCTGGCGCGCCGATCGCGGTAGGAGTAGGTGGCCGAATGGAGGAGCTGCTCCTTGGCCTTGCGGTACAGGCGGGAGCGCTGGCCACGGTAGCCAGATGCCTGCTCGAGGATTTCGCGGCGCTTCTTGTGCGCGTTCACGGAGCGCTTGACGCGTGCCATGGTGGGTTCTCCTTGCGTTCTTGGGTCGTGAGAGGGGGTGGATAGGGCCTAGCGGCCGAGCAGCTTCTTGGCCTGCTTGACGTCGGCCGCAGCCATTTCCTTCGTGCCCTTGAGGCGACGGGTACGGCGGGACGACTTGTGTTCGTTGAGGTGGCCAAGGTTTGCCTGGCGGTGCCTCAACTTGCCCGATCCAGTCACCTTGAATCGCTTCTTGGCACCCGAATGCGTCTTCATTTTCGGCATGGTGGCTCGCTTTCTAATGTGGTGTCAACCGGCCTGTTCTCACAGGTCGATGTCGGGGTCCATGTTGTCGGCAGGACCCTTCTTCTTCTTGGTCGGATGGGTGGCAGCAGCGCGATGCTGTGCCTCGTCCTCCCGCTGGGCCTCTTGCTCGGCCTTGCGTTGTGCCATGCGGCGATCCCGGTCAGCGGCTCGCTCCACCTTGGCGTCGGTCTTCTTCTTCGCGGGGCCGAGCACCATCAGCATGTTGCGGCCGTCCTGCTTGGGGGACGACTCGACGTAGCCGTACTCGGCCACGTCGTCGGCCAGCCTGCGCAGCAGGTCCATGCCGAGTTCGGGACGTGACTGTTCGCGGCCGCGGAACATGATGGTGATCTTCACCTTGTCTCCGCCCTTCAGAAAGCGCACGACGTGACCCTTCTTGGTCTCGTAGTCATGGCTGTCGATCTTGAGGCGAAGCTTCATTTCCTTGGTGTTCGTGTTGGTCTGGTTCTTCCGGGCGTCACGTGCCTTCTGGGCGGTTTCGTACTTGAACTTCCCGTAATCCATCAACTTCGCGACCGGAGGCCTGGCCTGCGGTGCCACTTCGACGAGGTCCAGGTCGTTCTCGGCGGCAAGGCGCAGGGCATCCTCGACCCGCACGATGCCAACCTGCTCGCCATTGGGGCCGACGAGCCGGACTTCGGGTACTCGGATGCGATCGTTGATACGTGGTTCGGTGCTGATGTGTCCTCCAAATAGTTCGTCTGTGATGTCGCCCAAATGAGAAAGGCCCCCGCGTTCGCGAGGGCCTGAAGATCAGCCGGCGTCAACTGCCGGCTGCAACGACCCGGCGACCGTGACATCGCTCGGGTGGGAGGTCAGGCCCCCACTTCCACGAGTTCCTGGTGCCCGGTGGGCGGAACTCAACTCACACATTCTAGTCCAGGGGGTGGGCTGCCGCAAATCCTCAGAATTCCCCCGCTTCGGTCTCGTCCCTGAGCTCGTCCAGACGGGTCTGGAGCCCGTCGATCTGGTCCCGGAGCTGCTGGGCCGGGTCCTGCTCCGGGCCGTACTTGACCCAGGAGAATTCGCCGCCCTCGAACTCCACCAGGCTGAATCCATCGGCGAACTGGACGAGGGCCTCACCCGTCACCACCAGAGGCGCTGGGCCGGCACAGTCGATCAGGAGTGCGGTGGCGCCGGCCTGCCCCACTGAAGTCGCCAGCTCATTCAGCAGGCACAAGACGGGGCGGGCGCTGCTGTTCCACGACTGCAGCGAGTCGATCCCGGTGAACGCGAGCAAGTAGGTCACGTCGTCCTCGGTGAGCGTCACGGCCGCCATCTCGGCATGACGGTCAGGATCGGCATGGGGGGTCTCGTCGCCGGTGGCGACGATCGGCATCAGAAACCTCGTTGTGCACAGCGCCACGAGGGCCCGGATGTAACTGTGCTGGTCACGCACACCGGCGATGATGGATCTGGTCACGGGGTCGGGTGTCCCGTCGTCGTCGGCAAACCGTGCGCTTGGCTCTCCAAGGGTGCGGGGCTGCTCCATGCGCCCCAGACTAGTGGCGCGCCGGATCGCACGGTGCGTGCGGGGTTGCCTGCGCGGGAAATGTGACAAGCTGGGCGCATGCCCTCGATCGCCCTGTTGGTCACCATCGGCCTGACCCTCCTCTTCGTAGCCGTCACCGCTGGACTCTTCGCCCACAACCGGGGCGCCAAGACGCTGCTGGCGGGCCTCGGTGTCAGCCTCCTGCCCTTCGGCCTGTACCTGTTCGGGCTCACCGACCTGATCGTCAACGGGGTTCGCAGCCTCGTCGACTGGGCTCAGCGCACCGTGTTCGACACGTGGATGACGGTGGGGGCGGTGATGTTCGGGGTCGGGATCCTCTTGCTGATCATCTCCGCCTTCGTGAAGCCCAGGACCCGTCAACGTCCAGCGCAGGGCTCCGGTGCTGCGTCGGCTCAACAGCCCCGGCCCGCGGCGGGCCAGCAGCCCCGCCCTGCGGTGGGCAGTGGCGGTGCTTCGGCACCCACGGCCGCGTCACGCTCCGGCGGTTCCGGGACCAGTTCCGCCGCCACCCCTGGGAAGGGGAAGGACAAGGCGGGGGACAATGACGACGAGATCGAGGAGATCCTCCGACGCCGCGGGATCATGTGATCACTCGGGACGGACGATGTCCTTGCTGGTGGCTCCGTTGGCCTTCAACCATTCACGGAGGCGGTTGATCTTCCTGCGTGCGCTGTTGCCCTCGGCTGCCTGGATGGCCAACACCGCCGCGGGCTTGACCTTGCCGTCGTCCTTCAACAACAGGTAGGCCCAGGGATCCCCTTTGCGCAGACGTAGGCCGGCGATCCGCTCGATGTCGTACCTCCGCAGGAGTGGGCCGTTGCGCACGATCACCCTCCCGGGTTCTGCCCAGAGCCGGGAATAGCCGATCGAGAGCATGATGGCCACCATGAGAATCACGAGGAACAGCCACACCGCTCCCTGACTCCACGAGACCTGGTCACGGATCTCCTTGCCCAGGGCACCCCACCACCACAGGGCACCGAGCAACAGCGCTGCGGACAGGACGACGCCCGTCATCAGCGCCGGTACGCTGGTGAAACTCATCCGTTCGGGGATTTCGGGTGCCTGGGGATCCTCCTGTGGCGACGGTGTGGTGTTCATAGCCGGCACGATGCCAGCTCTGTGAGGAGAATGCCACGGGCGCCGGCCTCGAAGAGCCTGTCCATCAGCATGTGCACGCCCTTGCGCGGCACGAGGACCCGCACAGCCAGCCAGCCCTCGCGGGTCAGGTTGGAGATGGTGGGGCCGCTGACCCCGCTGGCCAGCGCGGTGGTGGCCTCGATGTGGGCCTGCTCCACGTTGTAGTCCATCATGAAGTAGTTGTTGGCCACCAGCACTGATTCCAGGCGGGTCCTCACGCCCTTCATTCCTGCGGGTTCCGCCACATCGCCGCGGCGGATCAGGATGGCCTCGGAGACGCGGATCGGATCCCCGAACATCTCCAGGCCAGCGCGCCGCAAGGTGGTGCCGGTGTCGACGACGTCGGCCACCACGTCGGCCACACCGAGCCGGATGGCCGATTCCACCGCACCGTCCAGCTTGATCACGTCCGCTTCGATCCCCCGCTCACCCAGCCATGCATGCAGCAGCCCGTCGTAGGAGGTGGCGATGCGCTTGCCGGCCAACTGTTCGATGCCCAGGTTGGAACCGGCCACGGCTGCGAACCGGAAGCGGCTGGCGCCGAAACCCAGTTCCATCACCTCCGTGGCGTTGGCCCCGGAGTCGAGCAGCATGTCCCGGCCGGTGATCCCGAGGTCCAGGTGACCCTCCCCGACGTAGACGGCAATGTCACGGGGCCGCAGGTAGTAGAACTCCACGCCGTGATCGACGTCGATCAGGGTGAGGTCCTTGGAATCGCTGCGCTGGCGGTATCCGGCGCTGCGCAACATGGTGGCCGCTGCCTCGGCGAGTGCTCCCTTGTTGGGCACCGCGATCTTCAACAGGTTGTTCTGAGTCATCTCTCGCCTCACAGGTATCGGTAGACGTCTTCGAGGTCCAGATCGAGGGCCAACATCATCACCTGGACGTGGTAGAGGAGTTGGCTGATCTCTTCGGCCGCCTGTTCCTTCGACTCGTACTCGGCCGCCATCCACACCTCGGCGGCCTCCTCGACCACCTTCTTGCCGATGGCGTGCACGCCGGCGTCCAGACGCTCCACAGTGCCGGATCCGGGTGGTCGGGTCCGGGCCGTGGTCTGGAGTTGTGAAAAGAGCTGTTCGAACGACTTCACGCTTGGCAGCCTACCGGGGGCGCTGCCGAGGTTCGGGCCACGCCATTAGAGGTGGACGCCCAGCAGCGCGTCGATAGCCCCGGCCATCTCCCCGGGGGCGGCCGTGTCGTCACCATCGATGGCGAGGCTGGCGGCCGCCCAGGTGTCGACGGCGTCCAACGCGGTGGGCACGTCCAGGTCGGTGCGCAACGCGGCGCGCATGGCAGCGATGGTCTCATTTGCCGACAGGGTCGCGCCCTGGGCCACGGCAGAGCGCCAGGTCCCCAGCCGCTGCTGCGCTGATGCGAGCTTGTCAGGGCTCCACTCCCAGTCGGTGCGGTAGTGGTGATCCAGCAGCGCCAGGCGGATGGCCATGGGCTCCGCGCCCTTCTGACGGAGCCTGCTGACCAGTTCCAGGTTGCCCTTGGACTTGCTCATCTTCTCGCCGTCCAGTTCCACCATGGCCGAGTGTACGAACGCGTCGGCGAGGGGTTCGCCGCTGGCGACGACGGCCTGCGCGGCACACATCTCGTGGTGGGGGAAGACCAGGTCACTGCCGCCGCCCTGCACGTCGAAGGCAGGGCCAAGGAACTTCAGCGCAATGGCGGTGCACTCGATGTGCCACCCGGGGCGGCCATCACCCAGCGACGAGGTCCAGTTGGGCTCGTCGGGGCGGGCGAACTGCCACAGCAGGCAGTCCAACGGATGCCGTTTGCCTGGACGGCCGGGGTCGCCGCCGCGTTCGGCGAACAGCTCGAGCATGGCGTCCTCATCCAGTCCACTGACGCCGCCGAAGCCGGGTGCAGCCGCGGTGTTGAAGTACCAGTCCGGGTGCTCCTCGTCGTCGACCTGGTAGACCAGGCCGCTGGGCAGCAACTGCTCGATCATCTCGATGACGCAGGCGATGGACTCGACGGCACCGATGTAGTGCGTGGGCGGGACGATGCGAAGCGATGTCATGTCGGAGCGGAACAGCTCCGTTTGTTCCTCGGCCAGCTCGTCCCAGTCCTGGCCGGTGTTGGCTGCCCTCTCCAGCAGGGGGTCGTCGATGTCGGTGACGTTCTGTGTGTAGTTGACCGCCAGGCCGAGGTCCCGCCAAACCCGGTTGACCATGTCGAAGACCAGGTAGGTGAAGGCGTGTCCCAGGTGCGTGGCGTCGTAGGGGGTGATGCCGCACACGTACATGCGGGCCCCGCGCTCGCCCGGGTTGGCGGCCACCAGCCGGCCGGTGGCCGTGTCGTGAAGGCTCAACCGGTCAGGCACATCGCTCGAGGGGGCGAGCTGGGGGACATCCACTTCGGGCCACGCATACATGGAGCCAAACCTAGCGCCTAGAAGGGAGGCCACGGAATGGCGGGCCAGTCTCCGGTCGGTGCTGGGAACGAACCACTGACCAGCAGTGCGCCGGCCCGCGCACGGAATGCGGCGACTTCCGAGGCTTCGATGCCCTCGAACCCCACGTCCACCATGTCGGCCGCCGCCTGGATCTGTTCGCGCTCGGCTGAAGTGAAGACGGCGTTCGCGAATCCCCAGAGGACGGTGCGCACCTTGGGCTCGGTATGGAGGCTGACCCCGTGGTCGACAGCGTGGACGCGGCCGTCGCGGGTGATCAGGTGGCCTCCCTTGCGGTCGGAGTTGTTGATCAACAGGTCGAACAAGCAGATGGCGCGCAGTTGCGGGTCATCGCGGTGGACCAACACCACCGGTTCGCCATCCTGGTCCACCCCCATGACGACAGGCCGCCACGTGTCGTCCACCTCCTCCGGCGGGATTACTTCCACCAGGTCGGAGACCTCACCGTCGATCCATTGCTGGGCGGAGCCGGGACCGAGGGGGCCGGTGCACCACACCGTCAGCGGAACCACATCGAACCCGAGCTCCCGACTGAGTTCGTGGGCTGCCACCTCGCGTCTGGACAGGGTGCCGGAGGGGAAGTCCCACAGCGGAGCCTCCCCCGAGACCGGCTTGTAGACCCACAAGAGACCGTCCTCGTCCCGGGTCAGGAAGGTGGCGTTGGAGGCTGTGGCCAGTCTTCCCACAAGATCCAATGCGCCGCGTGGGTTCACTGGAACAAGGGGCCGCGATAGCCGTTGGAGCGCGGGCAGATGTGCCCGCCGGCATCGAGCGGCTGGGCGCACAGCGGGCACGCTGGCCTTCCGGCGGCGGCAACCTCTTCACCACGGAGAGCGAATTCCATTGCCCGTCGGGGGGTCAGCCAGAGTTGGAGCAGGACGTTGGCGTCGTCATCGGACTCCTCCCCCAGCTGCATGGAGAACAGCTCCAGTTGGATGGCCTGTCGTCCGGAGTCCCAGGCCAGGCCGATGGCCCCCACCCGGAACTCCACCTCGATCGGGGCATCCAGCGGCCCGCGGTCCCGGACCTGCACCTTGGAGACCGCTGCCTGCCCCAAGCCCTCCAGCTGCTCGAGGATGGCCCGGATGCGGCGGGCGAGCACCTGGACCTGCTGCTTCTCCACGGCCACCGACGCCAAGGCGTTTCCCTGCGAGACCTGGATGATGAACAGGCGGTTGCCCGGCTCGCCGACGGTGCCGACGACACATCGGTTGGGGTGTGGGAACTCCAGCAGCATGGCCCCAGCCTATTGCTTCACGGTGTCCCCGCCACCGACCGACGGGCCCTTGGTGGCGAGTTGTGGCAGGGCGTGCACGTCGCCGTTGACGGTGAGCACGAAGGGGCGGGGATGGGAGTAGTCGACGATGCTGACGGAGGCGGGTGAGATGTTGATGCGCTGGAACTCGTCGAAGGGGACGGCGAGAGCGTCGGCAACGATGGCCTTGATGGGATCCCCGTGGCTGAAGATCACCACCACCTCGTCGCCGGGATGCCGGGCGTTCAACTCCGCCACGACATCGAGGACCCGCCTGTTCATTCCCGCCATGGATTCGCCGTCGGGGAACGTCACCGACGACGGAGCGGCCTGGATCTGCTTCCACAGCTCCTCGGTTGCAAGGTCTTTCAGGGGGCGCCCCGTCCACCCCCCGAAGTCGCACTCCGTCAGCTCCTCCAACACGGCGGCATCAGAGAATCCCGCCAGCTCCGCCGTCTGTCGGCACCGCTGAAGAGGCGAGGTGTAGGCGGCCACGGGTGCCACCCGGGCCAGCGGTTCCTGCAACGTCTCGGCCTGGCTGCGCCCCGTCTCGTCGAGGGCTACGCCCGCGGTGCGTCCGGCGAGCACGCCGTCGGCGTTGGCGGTGGAGCGGCCGTGCCGCACGATGACAAGCCTCATGGGGCCCAGACTAGTAGGCGCGATTGGCGGTCCGGGAGTCCGTTGGCATTACAGTGTCCTTGGTTCGCCGACGTGGGGAGGGAAGTGATCATGGGCTGGCTTGAAGCCATCGTGCTGGGAATCGTCCAGGGCTTGACCGAATTCCTCCCGGTCTCTTCGAGCGCCCACGTCTCCATCGCGGGTCAGCTCCTCTTCGAAGGAAGGGATCCCGGGGCCGCCTTCACCGCCGTGACCCAGATCGGCACCGAGACAGCCGTGCTGGTCTACTTTTGGAAAGACATCACGCGCATCATCAAGTACTGGTGTCTTGCCCTGGTGGGCAAGCACCCCAGGAACGATCCGGACGTGCGTATCGGGTGGCTCGTGATCGTCGGTTCGATCCCCATCGTGGTGCTGGGCCTAGTCTTCCAGGACGCCATTGACACCGGATTGCGCAACCTGTGGGTCACCGTGGCGATGTTGGCCGGCTTCGGCGTCGTGTTGCTGATCGCCGACCGGTTCGCAGAAGCACGCGACAACCAGCGCGAGATGCGCGACCTGACATGGAAACACGGTCTGGTCCTGGGCTTGTGGCAGGCGCTGGCACTGATCCCCGGAGTGTCCCGTTCCGGCGCCACCACCGCCGGCGGGCTGTTCTTCGGATACAAGCGCCCCGACGCCCTGCGCTACTCCTTCCTGCTGGCCGTGCCGGCAGTCTTCGGTTCGGGGTTCTACAAGCTGAAGGACATCGGCCAGGAGGCGGCCGCCGGCAGCCACGTGATCGCGTGGGGTCCCACCATCGTGGCCACCGTGATCGCGTTCGTGATCGGTTACGCCGTGATTGCCTGGGTGCTGAAGTTCGTCGCCACCAACAACTTCAAGCCCTTCGTCTTCTACCGCCTCGGTTTGGCAGCCGTCGTCGCCGTACTGCTGTTGACCGGCGTCCTGCAGCCCTGAGCCACGCCGGACGAGACTAGACTCGAGTAAATGGAGCAACGTCAATTGGGGGCCTCGGGTCTGCAGGTCTCACGGGTGGGACTGGGGTCGATGGCGTGGGGTCGCGACGTCGCCTGGCCGCAGGTGCGCAATATCGTCCACGACTTCGTGGATGCCGGAGGAAATCTGATCGACACTGCCCCCGCCTACGGCGCCGGGGTGGCGGAGCGGATGATCGGCAAGCTGCTGGCCGGCGGACTTCCTCGACACCAATTGGTGATTGCCTCCAAGGCCGGGTTCGTGATCCGCGACGGGAAGCGCGTCATCGACACCTCCCGCCAGGCCATGCTCAGCGACCTGGAGGAATCACTCAGGCGCCTCAACACCGACCACATCGACCTGTGGCAGATTCATGCCTGGGGCGACGCACCCATCGATGAGACTCTCTCTGCCATTGACTCGGCCGTCAACCGGGGCCTGGTGCGCTACGCGGGCGTATCCAACTTCGTCGGCTGGCAAACCGCCACCGCGGCCACGTGGCAGGCGGCCCTGCCCGGGAGGACCACGCTGGTGTCGGCCCAGGTGGAGTACTCCCTGTTGGCGCGGCGGGCAGAGGTGGAGGTGATCGGCGCCGCCACACACCACAAACTCGGCCTGCTGGCATGGTCGTCCCTGGGCCGCGGCGTGCTGACAGGCAAGTACAGGGCCACCGTTCCACGCGACTCGCGGGGTGCGTCGCAGCACTTCTCGTGGTTTGTGGAGCCCTACCTGCAGCCCCGCTCCGAGGCGATCGTCGACGCCGCCTCGCGCGCCGCCGACGGTCTGGGTCTGACCCCGGCCCAGGTGGCGTTGTTGTGGGTGCGTGACGCGCCGCAGGTGACCGCCGCGCTGGTGGGACCCCGCACCACCGACCAGCTCTCCGAACTGCTGGAGACGGAGACCAAGCGCCTGGTCCCGCCGATCACGTCGGCCCTCGACGACGTCTCCGGGGGCCCCAACGCCCACCGGCCCCAGCCCGAGTGAGGCACCCGAATTGTGTGATGCGACGAGAGTGCTGCTAAAGTTGCGTGTCGCGCTCCCCTGCGGGAGAACGCCCTCGTCCGGGTGGCGGAATTGGTAGACGCGCTAGCTTGAGGTGCTAGTGGCCCTAAAGGGCTGTGGAGGTTCAAGTCCTCTTCCGGACACCGGTTTGACTAGGTCAAACGCAAGAATCCCCGTCGGAGACCGATGGGGATTCTTCAGGTTTAAAGGCGGTATCCAGAGTGTGTGTGGCATCGTCGCCCACCGCCGGGCGAGACACCGTAGGGGCAACCGAATTGTCGCTTCAGCACATGCCACCACCTGTGGCGCAGCAGAGGAGACGTATGTGTGCACGCCAAGAGCAACTCGACCGCACGACTGTCAAACCCCAGGCCTTTGGCTCAGACTGGACCCCCGGACAGGGTCACGGCGTCGCGCCGCCTCCTTGCGCAGGTGAACGGATGGGAACCCGCAGATAGGGTCGGTGCATGACTGGATCGGTGATCATTCTGACCGGACCACCAGGCGCCGGAAAGTCCACGGTCGCACGGCGGGTCGTTCACGGATTCGAGCGAGGCGTCCACCTTCACACCGACGACTTCTGGCAAGCGATTGTCACCGGGGGCATCCCGCCCTACCTGAGCGCTGCCGACGACCAGAATCACACGGTCATGGACGTCATTGCTGCCGCTTCCTACAGTTACGCAAGGGGCGGATTCACCACCCTCATCGACGGCGTGATCGGCCCCTCGATGCTCCCCCACTTCCGGCCATATCTCCACATGGACCCAGACATCCCGCTTCACTACATCGTGCTGCGCCCAGACCGCGACACGACTCTCGAGCGCGCACGATCCCGCACTTCAGCAGAGGCCCTCACCGACCCCGCCGCACTCTCGACCATGTGGAGACACTTTGCTGACCTTGGCGCGTTCGAGGCGCACGTGATCAACACAACCACCCACCACCCAGCTGAGACAGCCACCGACGTGGCCGGAGTTCTCAACGCGCGAAGCCACCTCCTCGCCAGAATTCCACGGCAGCAGCCCTGATCCCGCGACCGTGAGAGACGACTCACAGCGCCGCCCATCGACACCTGGCACCTGCTCACCAAAGACCTGGTGCCCAGGCTCATGAACCACCTTGGCCCTCAAGCCAGGGCGTCACAGCCGGGGCTGGAGGGTGGTGTCCAGTCAGCAAACCCACCCACCGGCACCGTGCATGGTCGGGGACTGGCCCGCCGACAACCGGGCATCTTCGCGGTTGAGGGAGATCGTCCGAAACGCGCTTTACAGTATCGGGTATGACAGAGGCCAAAACGGACTGGCGGGCTCTCGATGGTGTCACGACGGCATGGTTCGACACGCCCTGGTTGCGCCAGGGCGCTGCGCTGGCCAAGCGCATCGTCGCGCTGTCATCCGAGATCGTGGTCGATCTGCGCGCGGCAGGCGTCCGGGTGCGTCTCGACTCAGACGAGCACGCCGAAGCGGTGTCAGCGGCTGCCCGGGGTCTTGGCCTGGTCGCGAACCCTGCTGCCCTGCAGCACCTGAGCGTCGTGCTGGAGACGGCGAACCCGTCTGGGGTGGGGATCTTCTGGGAGCAGGTGCTCACCTATGCGCCCGCAAAGGACGGCGGTTTGGAAGATCCGTTGCGGCGCGACCCCGGGATACGGATCCGGCCGTCGACGGAGCGGCGGCCTCTGCGGAACCGTATCCACCTCGACGTGGTGCGGCCAGCGGCAACCGCCCGGCAGGCGAGCTTGGGTGAGGCATCGGGACCGTACGGTGTCTGTCACACCGACCCGGACGGCAACGAGGTCGACCTGGTGCCGGGTGCG
>CAZPSO010000029.1:0-16319 GCA_964588895.1 uncultured Tessaracoccus sp. | reverse complement strand
GCGTTCAGCAGGTCGGTGGCTTCCGTGGCGTTCATCTCCACCACGAGCCGGCCTCCCCCGTCCACAGGAACACGCATGACGATGCCGCGCCCCTCTTTTGTGACTTCCATGGGACCGTCGCCAGTCCGAGGCTTCATCGCTGCCATGTGCCAACCTCAATCTTTCTGAACGAATACCAATATCCATTATTCCGCATCGGGCAAGCCGGTGTTGACCAGTTGGCTCAGTTGGTGTTCGGGTCAACGCCGGTTTCGTCGCTGGAGGGCTGGCCCAGACGGTCCAGAACCGCATCGACGGCCTGCATGTCATAACCCTGCCTGACGACGCGGAACCTCACTTCGTCAGGGCGTTTCGCGGCCACCTGGGCAACGGCGTCATCCAGGTACCCGTCCACCTCGCCCGTGTCGTAGCCGTGCCAGGCCAGCGGAATCCGCAGTGTCTCGAGGAACGCAGCATCGACGGCGCCGTCGGGAATGACGGGCCGGGGGCGGTCGTTGACCGCCTTGGGCATGGACCCCATCCGACCCGTTCCCGCCCAGGCTCCCAGCCCCAACACCACGATGGCCACCCCTACTATCACCCATACCATGTGCCGCTCCTCTCAGTTGTAGTGGATGGGGTCGCCCATGGCGGCCACGGCCTCGTCGAGGTCATCGGTGAGGTGCATCAGGTTGAGGTCCTCCGGGTTGATGTAACCGTGGCCGGCCATGGAGTTGCTCAGCCAGTCGAGCAGGGGAGCCCAGTAGTCGATGCCCACGAGGGCGACGGGGAAGTTGTGGACCTTCTTCGTCTGGATCAGCGTCAGGGCTTCGAACAGTTCGTCCATGGTCCCGAACCCACCCGGGAGGACGATGAACCCCTGGCTGTACTTGAGGAAGCAGGTCTTGCGGGCGAAGAAGTAGCGGAAGTTGATGCCCAGGGTGACGTGTTCGTTGAGTCCCTGCTCGAACGGGAGCTCGATGCCGAGCCCGACGGAGGTGCCCCCGGCCTCGCGGGCACCCTTGTTGCCGGCTTCCATGATGCCGGGGCCGCCACCGGTGATGACCACCCAGCCGCCCTCGACCAACTTGCGGGCCACCTCCTCGCCCGCCTCGTACATGGGATGCTCCGGCAGCGTGCGCGCGGACCCGAAGATGGAGATGGCCGGGGGCAGGTCCTGGAGGGTCTCGAAACCCTCGACGAACTCCGCCTGGATGCGCATCACGCGCCACGGGTCGCGTGAGCTCCAGCGCTCGGTCTTCTCCTGCTGGAGGAACTCCTCGTCGGCCAGGGGGGCGTCGACCTCCTGGTCGCGCAGGACCACGGCTCCCTTGTGTCGCATGAATTGCATCAGGTCTCCTTCAGCCAGCGGCGCAGGCCGTCGGCGCATCGTTCCAGGTCGGTGATCGGGCAGTGTTCGTGGTCCGTGTGCGCCAGGAGGGCGTCCCCGGGACCGTAGTTGATGGCGGGCACACCCATCGCGGAGAAGCGCGCCACATCGGTCCAACCGTACTTGGGCAACGGGACGGCGCCGACGGCCTCGATGAACTCCGCCGCGATCGGGAGATCCAGGCCGGGCCGTGCCGCCGGGGACATGTCGGTGATCTCGAAGTGGTAGCCGTGGAAGATGCGACGCAGTTCGGCCTCTGCCTCGTCGGTGGTCTTGTCGGGCGCGAACCGGTAGTTGACCTCGATGCTGGCCGATGGGGGCACGACGTTGCCCGCCACTCCCCCGCTGACGCCCACGGCATTCAGGCCCTCGCGGTAGACCAGCCCGTCCACCTCCACGTGCCGCTCCTCCCACGCATTCAGCCGGCGCAGGATTTCCTCCAGTTTGTGGATGGCGTTGTCGCCCTTCCAGGAGCGTGCGCTGTGCGCTGCGCGACCGTCCACGTCGATGCGGATGCGGGCGGTGCCCTGGCAGCCACCCTCCACTTCGCCGCCGGTGGGTTCCATCAGGATGGCGAAGTGACCCGCCATCAACTCCGGGCGGTTGCGTGCCAGCCGCCCGAGCCCGTTCTTGACGGCCTCCACCTCTTCGTGGTCGTAGAAGATCCAGGTGATGTCGTGGCGTGGCTTCGTCAGTTCCGCGGCCAGGGCCAGCGCCACCGCGACGCCGCCCTTCATGTCGACGGTGCCCCTGCCCACCAGGTGGAGTCCGTCGGGCCGGCGCTCGAAGCGGCTTGGGAGGTTGTCGGCCAGCGGCACGGTATCGAGGTGCCCGGCGATGACGACGCGCGTGTCACGTCCCAGTCGGGTGCGGGCCACGACGCAATCGCCGTCGCGGTCCACCTGCAGGTGGGGCTGGGCGGCCAGGGCGGCGTCCACCATGTCGGCCAGCCGCGTCTCGTTGCCGGAGACGCTCTCGACGTCGACGATGGCCTGGAACAGGTGGACGAGGTCGCCGTCGAGGTCCAATTCCATGGGGATCAGCCTAGCGCCCCGCCCGCAGCACGCGAGACGTCGATCCTCGGCCCGGTTCCACCTCCAGCAGGAACAGTTCCACGTTGCCCCGGCACTGCTCGGGCGGGAAGGGGTGCCGAACGGCATCGTCGCGCTAGATTCGGAACCATGGGAGCCGACCACCTCGCCGACGAGCGTCTCATCGCTTCACTCCGGGTCCGGCTGCAGGCCAGGGGGTGCCCGGAACGCGCCGCCGCCCAACAGCGCTACATGAAATCGGCCATGGCTTTCCACGGGCTGGCGATGGCCGACGTGCGCCGCGTGGTCCGCGAGTCGGTGCGCGAGCACCCGCCGCGGGACCGTGCGACGTGGGAGGCCACCCTCCGGCGGTTGTGGGACGGCGCCACCCACCGCGAGGAGCGCTATGCCACCACCGCCCTGGCTCGCCACCGGTCCGCCTCCGCCTGGCAGGATCCCGCCGCCTTGGGGTTGTACCGGCACATGGTGGTCACGGGTGCCTGGTGGGACCTGGTGGACGAGATCGCCACTCATCTGGTCGGCGGCATCGTGGCATCCCATGGCTCCGCGGTCACACCCCTGGTGGACCAGTGGGCAGTGGCCGAGGACATGTGGCTGCGGCGCGTCGCCATCCTCTGCCAACTGAAGCACAAGGACACCACCGACCTCCACCTGCTTGAACGCAGCATCGTCGCCAACCTCGAGGGATCCGTCTTCGGGTCCGAGTTCTTCATCCGCAAGGCCATCGGCTGGGCCCTGCGGGAGCACGCGAAGACCGATCCGCACTGGGTCCGCGCCTTCCTGCTGCGGCACGAGGGGCAGTTGAGCGCGCTCAGCCGCCGGGAGGCGGCCAAGCATCTGACGTGACTGGCTCACGCACCACCCACGCGGACCTTCAGGCTTATCCCATGCCCGTCGCCGAGCCGGGTCCAGAACTCATGAGGGATCAGCACGCCGCCGGGCCGGTAGCGGCGCGGCACGGGTCGGGTGGCGATGACCACGCCGTCGGCCTCCACCTCGTGCACGCCGTGACCCGGCCCGCTCACCTCGTAGGTGACCTGGACCCGCTGGTGACCCACCTGGAGCGTGGCGGAGAGGTCCCCGACCGGGAGCACGGGATCGACGATGACACCCTCGCGTGAGATCCGGAACCCCAGGAACCCCTCCGTCACCAGACGCAGGATCAGCCCGGGGCCAGAGGAGTAGACGCGCCACCCTCCTTCGAACCCGAAGTCCGGGTCGAACATGGACTCGGCGTGGGCCTCCGCATCCCGCCGGTCTCGGAAAGTGGCGTCGATCGAGGAGTAGTAGCAGTTCGACTGCCGCGGACGAGCCCCCGGCACCAGGGCGCTCAGTCCGTCCGGGACGACGAGGTCGAGGGCGCGCCACGCCCGATCCGCCAGGCCAAGGCGCAGCAATGCCTCGATCCAGCGCAGGTGGGCATGGGTGTACATGAGACCGATCTCGCGGCCCCAGAACGAGGCGGCCTCCGCCCGGAGGAAGGTGTGGGTCTCCCCGCCGTGGTAGTCCACCGGGCGGTCGAACAGGTAGATCCCCACGGGACCGTCAAGGTGCTCGTCGATGATCCCCACGTGGTGGGCGGCCTCCTGCGGCGTGAGCAGTTCGTCGGCGATGGCATGGATCATCTGCAGGGAGCCGTGGTGCAGACCGGTGCGGTTGTCCCGCGGGTGGACGAGCGGCTCGACGCCGCTGCCCGTGACCACGGCGTAGCCGCAGAGTTCGTCGTCCACCAGCAGGCTGTCCCGGATGCCCTGCCGGGTAGCACGGGCAACCTCGCGCAACCGCCCAGCCAGTTCCGCATCGGCGTCGCGCATGCCGTCGGCGAGTGCCTCCAGCGCCTTGACCTCCAGGCCCGCTGTCCAGGTGGACACCAACTGGCTGGCCAGTTCCTGGCTGGCGGGCTGGAGGGAGTCGTTCCAGTCCCCGTGCCCGTAGGCGGGCAGCCGGGGATCGGCGCTGCGCTGAGACGACAGGTGCCCGAATGCCGCAGCGAGGTGCTCACGCACCGGGGTGGGGGCCAAGAGCTCGTCGCGACCCACCCAGCCAACCTCTTCGTCGAGGATGCCGACGTCACCGGTCATCTGGAGGTACTCGCCCAGGGCCAACAGGGGCCAGTAGACGATATCCCCATGACTGTCACGATGCCCCGGGGCGCGGTGTCCCGCGAGGTAGTCAAACCACTGGGGCCAGTTCCCGTCGTCCTGTTGTCCGGCGTAGATCTCCAGCAGCACCTCCCGCACCACATCGAGGCGTCCCAACGCCACCAGCAGCCCGAGGGGTCCCTGCCCCACGTCGCGGGTGCCCCACGCTCCCCCGGTGAACTGCTCCAGCCCCCGGGGCACCTGGTAGTGGATCAGTGCATTGTGGGTGAGCCAGGGCAGCAGCGCGTCCAGACGCTCAGCCGTGGCATCTCCGCCGGTGAGGCGCGGCGTGGGATGGTGGTCCCCGGCCGAGTCCATGGCGTCGCCCGGGAACCCGACGGCCAGTCTCACCTCACGCACGGCCTCGTGGATCACGGCCCGCCACTGGCTCCCCCGGGCGCGGCCGTCGGCGTACAGGACGGCCGCGTCGCTGCCGAGGGCGTCCAGCCCCTCACCGGCGGCGCTCACGAGGACGTCCAGCGGCTCACCCTCCACCCGGACCTGCAGCACCATCTCCGACAAGCTAAGGCGAGTACTGACCTCGATCCTGCGCGCGCCCCACCGGTACCACCACCGGGCTGAAGTGGCGTCCACCGCCCAGGCGCTCGGCACTCCGAGCAGACGCCAAATCTCGCCATCCAGAATGAACAGGCGGACACCCTCGGCCTGGATGAGCCCCAGATAGCTGCGGCGGATCGAGACCAAGGGGTCTGCATGGGCGTGACCCCGGGTCAGCTGTGAGGCGAAGGTGCCGTCCATCCAGACCGTGACGGCCGCGTTGGTGGCCTGCGGGCCCAGGCCCTCCGCGACGCGGATGATGTGGCCGTGCGGGCGCAGCACTTCGGACTCCTTGGCCGCGGTGACCACATGAGCGCCGCCGGTGGTCCAGGACCACAGCCTCCCGTCGGTGCCGCGCTCGATCCCGTTGGGCTCACCGACGAGACCGAGCAGTTCGGACTCCGGCATCTCCTGACCGTGGGCGAACTCAACCGGGCTGAAGAGCGTCGGCACGCTCGGGACGGCTTCACCGGTCGCCGGCGCCGCCTGGGTCCATCCTTCGGTGAGGACGGGACGTACCCACCCGAGGTCCTCGTGGCCGGATGCCTTCGGGTGGTCGCCGACGACCACGGCGCGGAACCCCAGGGTGGCTTCCTCCCCGGGTGCCAGGGACCAGGCCTCGGTCTGCAGGCCGGCCAGGGTGTGTTCGTGCTGGAGACGCCACGACGGCAGGTCCCGGGAGAGGTCAAGGCCGGTGCCGGGGTCAGCCGCCCGGAGCTGGGCCGCATCCGTCGCCCACCCTGCCACGGGTCGGGTGGACCCCATCGCCAGCCAGGGGTTGGTGGCCCCCGGCATGTTCTGCCGCACCGCGATCATGGTGTCGGCACCCTCGCCGAGGGGGGTGAGGTCGAGGTACTGGGACACGTAGTACTCGTTGCGTCGCAGGGCATCCCACGAAGTCAGGGCGGCATCCAGCGTCCACACCGCATCCAGTTCCACCGCTTCGCTGCCGTCGTTGTGGACGCGCAGGCCCCAGCCGAAGCGCCCTCCGCCCGGCTGGTCCCACCAGAGCTCCCAGGCCACCGGGCCGCGGGTGCCCCGCAGCACCACCCCGTCGACGCTCCGGGCGACTCGGGCGCCGCTCGAGGGCCCGGTGAGCGCGAAGGCTTCGGGGCCATCAGGTGCGCGTCGGCGGAGCCAGACCTGGTGGGGGCCGGGTTCCAGTTCGGAGGCCGGGTACTGCAGGACGCTCAGCTCACCTGCGAACAAACGGGCAAGCGCCCCGGCCTCGGTGAACTCCGCGCGGATGTCAAGACCTTCCACTTCCATCACCTCGTGTGCTCTCGAACTCGCTGACCGGGGGGAAACAGCGCCGGCGCGTCCCCCGGCACGTCCTCCCGGGATGCCCTCACCCCTGCCATCGACAGGGGGAAGGAGACGGGCAGGCGGCCCTCGGGGGCCACGGCGCCGGTGATCGCCAGCAACCAGGCCTCGTCGCTGACGCCGAAGGAGGCGGTCAGGGTGGCAGCCACCTCCAGCAGGGGTGTGCAGATGGGGGGACGGTCGGCCATGACGTCGATGACCAGGGGGCATGGCAGGTGGGCCAATCGGTGGGGCAGCCCGGGCGGGAAGTCCAGGCTGCCCTGGTGGAACCACGCCTCCAGGAAGAGGTCCTCCCGTGGCTCGAAGGGAGCGGGGAGCCGCACGAGGCCGACGTCGGCGTCCTCGGGGCGCGCCACCACCTCCAGGTGCTCACCTACGGCGCGGGCTTCGACGCCCTCCAGCCAGACGCGGGTTCCCCGGGCCAGGGGAAGCCGGCCGTCATCGGCGCACACCACCACGGAGCGCGCCTGCGTGCGGAGTCCCAGTTCGACGGCGTCGCGGGCACCCACCGCGGATTCGGCGGCGGCCTCGTCGACGAACGGGTCGTCGAACAGCCCGAGTGCGAACTTGACTGACAGCAGTCGCTGTGCGGAGACCTCGAGTCGCCGCCTGCTCACCCGCCCATCGGCGACGAGGTCCAGAAGGAGTTCGACGCATTCCTCGCCACCGAACTGGTCGATGCCGGCGTCAAGCAGCTTCAACATCCTCTCGGCGGGTCCGAGTTCCTCGACACCCCAGGCGCGGGCGGGCAGGACTTTGTCGCCCACGACGTTGTCGTTGACCAGTTCCCAGTCACTGAGGATGACGCCCTCGTATCCCATCCGCTCCCGCAGCAGGCCGGTGAGGATCTGGTGGTTGTATCCGAAACCCACCTCCTCGATCGGCTCCCCGTCGAGGATCAGGCCGACGGGCCGACCGTAGTAGGGCATGATCGCGGCGGTGCCAGCGGAGACGGCCGCCTCGAAGGGCCGCAGGTGGTCGTCGAAGCGGCCACCCGGGTAGACCTGGTCCCGGCCGTAGGGGAAGTGGGCGTCCTCCCCGTCTCGTTGCGGTCCCGCCCCGGGGAAGTGTTTGGTGGTGGCGCTGACGGACCCGGGTCCCAGCTCTTCACCCTGCAGGCCAAGGATCGCAGCGCGGGTCATCTCGGCCAC
This sequence comes from uncultured Tessaracoccus sp., assembly GCA_964588895.1. GTDB lineage: Bacteria > Actinomycetota > Actinomycetes > Propionibacteriales > Propionibacteriaceae > Arachnia. The sequence goes on along the minus strand of CAZPSO010000029.1, from coordinate 8,725 downwards.
CAGCTCCGGGTCCAGCCCGAAGGTCTCCCGCTGCCTGCCCCACCTGGGCTCGGTGGCCAGGTCAGCCGTCGGGTGGAGGGCAGCCCTGATCCCGACCGCCACGTATTCGCGGCGCACGATGTCGGCGAAGCGCCGGACCAGGTCGGCATCTCGCAACGCCGCCAGTCCGAGGGGGTCGGGCCACTGGGAGAAGAAGCCGGCCGACCAGCCGGTACCGGCGTTCTCGGCGGCGGCGTGTCGAGGATCGGTGGAGATGGTCACGGGGATGGAGTGGGGCGCCTCGCAGGCCAGGTGCTGGAGCCGGTTGGCCCACGCGGCGGCGGAGCGGGCGGTGCGCAGCGCGTGCACGTTGAAGTGGTTCATGTGCTTGCCCAGGACCACCTCGCGGCTGCCGGACTTGGCGATCCGGCCGGGCCCGGTGAGCAGCTCACCGTCGGGCCCGGCCTCGATCACCGTGTGGAACATGAGGCCGGCCAGCTCCTCCGGCGCAAGACGCGGGACCAGGTCGGCGACGCGGCTCTGGACGTCGAGGCGGGGGTCCTCGAACGGGTCGAGTTGCCCGTTGTGGTTCAGGTCGCGGTATGCGATGCCGTTGGAGACCCGGTGTTGTTCGGTGGCCATCATGTGCCTGCGTTGAACTCCTCGAGCCCGATCACGGGGCGCAGTCTGGCCGCCACCTCCCGGGTGGCGAACCAGCGTCGGAGCCGCCCGTCGAGCAGGACGTTGGCCAGTGCGCCCATGATCATCGACTGGTCCAGCGACAGGTGCCTCTTGGCCACCTGACCGCTTCGCACGGCGATGGCGTCATAGAACCCACCCGGGCCGTAGGAGTCGAAGTCGCGCTGGATCCGGCTCAGGTTGGCGGTGGCCTCCGCCGGCTCGTACATCATGGCGAGGAATGCGGCGTGGGGTGTGACCACACCGTCGCCGTAGTCGGTGGGCGGGGCCTCCCAGTGATAGTTGGTGTTCTCCTGGTCCGAGAAGTAGCCGTCCGGGTTCAGGCCGATCGCATCGACTCCGTACTCCCGGTATCCGCCAGCCGGGTTGGAGCAGGGGGAGAACCCCCAGTATCCGTACCGCGCGTCGTCGAGGCCATGTTCGCGCTGGGCGCGGACGTGCAGCGGGTGGTTGCGTCCCCAGCTCCGGGGTCCCCAGGCGGCTTCCGGGACGAAGATGTCCGGCATCAGTTCCTCGAACATGGACCCACCCCAGCCGGGCACCACACGGAATCCGCGGTAGGTGTAGGCGCCCTGGTAGACGGGGATTCCGAGGTGTTCGGTCCACTCCCCCACGGGTGGCATCTCCTGCCAGTCCCAGTCCGGCGGGAACGTCCGGAAAGTGGCGAAGTAGGCCTGGGCGGGGATCTGGTCCCGCATGATGCCCAGGTAGTTGACCATGCGGGCCTCGGAGATGGCCGTGTCGTAGTGGTGGCCGGTGTGGTACCAGAGGTCGGGTCCCTCGCCGATCGTGGGCGGCAGGAGCTCGTAGTCCTGCTCCGGGCGTTCAGGATCCTCCATCCAGAAGCCGCCATAGTTGGCGCCGCCGGGCCGCCAGAAGTCGCGGTCGTAGAAGATGTCCCAGCGCATGGCGTTGAAGAGCTTCAACGCAGGCTTCCGGTTGGACGGGTCGGCCTGGGCGACGAGGTAGAGGGCCGCACCCAGCCACCCCATGTCCACGCTGGAGACGAAGGGGACGACGCGGTTCCCGTCCTCCGGCCACTCCCGCAGGACCGCGCCGGATGCTTCGTCGTACCAGTTGAAGTACATGCCGCTGGCGTCGTGGCGTTGCATGCGCCGCAGTGTGCGCAGGGTCCGGTTGATGCGGTTGCGGGCCTCGCCGGGGTTGATGATGCCGAGGTCCCGGGCGGCAATGGTGCTCCACAGGATGCCGCCGATGTTGGTGGGCGACGTGTAACCGCTGCGGCTGGTGAGGCCACCGTCGATGTTGTCGGCCACCAGTCCCGTGTGCGGGTCGGTCATCGCCACCAGGGAGCGCCAGGTGTCCCGAGCCCAGGTGAGCAGCTTCGGGTCGAGCCGGTTGCGCTTGCCCTTGCCCTTGCCCGGATGGGCCAACGCCGGGGATTCGCCGAGCGCGCTGATGGCGCCGAGGCCGGCTGCCGCGCCGAAAAGGGTGCGTCTGTTCAGTTGGGGTTGCATGAGTGACTCCTTTGCAGGGGGGATACCCCGGGCTCTTGCGCCCAGGGGTCTTGCTCACTTGATCCCGGTGCTGGCGATGCCCTCGATGAAATAGCGCTGGAAGAAGAGGAACACCAGGAGGATCGGCAGGACGACGACGCTCGCGCCGGCCAGGAGGAGCCCGTAGTCGGTCTGGTTCTGACCGGTGGAGACCAGCGCCAGGGCCACGGGCAGGGTGTAGGTGCGTTCGGTGGAGGCCACCACCAGCGGCCAGAGGAAGTTGTTCCAGGACCCGAGGAAGGTCAGGATCCCGAGGGTGGCCAGAGCCGGACCGGACAGCGGCAGGAACAGGCGGAAGAAGATCCCCATCTCGCTCGCGCCGTCGAGGCGTCCGGCCTCGATGATGTCGCGGGGGATGCCCAGGAAGAACTGGCGCATCAGGAACACGCCGAAGGGGCCGGCGAGGAATGGCAGGAACAGCGCGGTGAGCGTGTCCGCCAGGCCCATGTTGACCACCAGGACGAACTGGGGGATGAAGGTGACCAGGCCGGGGATCATGAGGGTGCCGAGCACGGCACCGAAGATGATCCGCTTGCCGGGAAAGTTCAGGTGGGCCAGGGCGTAGCCCAGCATGGAGCAGAACAGCAGGTTGGAGACCGTCACCACCACTGCCACCACCGTGGAGTTGTAGAAGTACCGCCCGAATGCCAGTCGGTCGAACAGGCGCCGGAAGTTGTCGAAGGTCGGTGCCTCCGGCAGGAACGTGGGTGGGGAACTAAGGAGTTCTCCCTGGGTCTTGAGGCTGCCCAGGATCATCCAGATGAACGGCATCATCACAATGAGCAGGAGGACCGACAAGATGATGTAGAGCCACACCATGGTGCGTGTTCTTTGCATCACTTCTCCCTCGTCAGCCGGAACTGGATGATCGTGACGATCACGATCACCAGGAAGGTCAGGTACGCCATGGCACCCGCGACGCCGTAGTTGCCGAAACCGAACTGCTGGTAGGTGTACATGGATGCGGACAGGGTGCTGTTGAGCGGCCCGCCCTGGGTCATCACGAAGGGCTCCTCGAAGAACTGCAGGTAGCCGATGGTGGTGGTGACCATGACGAACAGGAAGGTGGGGCGCAGCATCGGCAGGGTGATGTGCCAGAAGCGCTGCCATGCCGAGGCGCCGTCGAGCGCCGCTGCCTCGTGCAGGCTCCAGGGCACGGCCTGCAGCCCGGCGAGGAAGATGATCATGCCGGTGCCGAAGTTCCGCCATACGGCCATGATGATCAGGGACAGCAGCGCCGTGCGGGTGTCCCCGAGCCAGTTGGGCCCATCGATGCCGACCCAGCCGAGGACGGTGTTGACCAGTCCGCGCTCGGGTTGCAACAGGAAGCGCCACACCACGGCCACGGCCACGATGCTGGTGATGACGGGGGTGTAGAAACCCATCCGGAAGAAGCTGCGCATCCTGGTGATGCCCTTGTTGAGTGCGAGGGCCGCGGTCAGGCCGGCGGTCAGCGTCAGGGGAACCCCGACCACCACGAAGATGCCCGTGTTCAGGGCGGCACGCCTGAAGACCGGGTCGTTCAGGGCCCGCGCGTAGTTCTCCAAGCCCACGAAGTTGACGGCGAACGGTGACCGGATGTCCGAGATCCTGGTGTCGGTGAAGCTCATGAACATCGACTGCACCACCGGCCACAGAACGAACACGGAAAACAGGACGACGAAGGGCACCGCCAGGATGAGACCCGCCCGGGCCTCGCTCGCGCCCGGTTTCCCGGAACGTGAGCGGGGCTTGCGCCCAGGGGCCGCGACGCTGGTCATGTGCGTCAGCCCATGCCGATCGAGGTGGCCTCCTGCTGGACTCTCGCCAGTGCTTCGGCGGGATCCAGACCAGTCTTGGTCACCCTCTCCACCTGGGAGTCGAGGCTGTTGGCCACCTGCTCCCACGTCTGGATGGACGGCGGTGCGTACGCGGTTTCAAGCTGCTCACCGAACTTGGCGAGCTTCTCGTCGGCCTGCAGCACCTCGGCGTCCCAGGAGGACTGGACCGCGGGGAGGTTGGTGGTCATCTCGAACCACTCCACCTGGGTTTGCTCCTGGGTGAGGAAGTCCACAAACTTCCAGGCGGCGTCGCGGTTCTCGGTGTTGTTGAAGACGGCCAGGTTGGAACCCCCGATGAAGGACGCGCTCATCTCGGCCTCCGGCATGACCATCACGTCGTACTTGTCCGCGAAGCCTTCGCCGCCCACTCCCTCGACTGCACCCATCATCCAGGGCCCCGAGATGAACATCGGGACGTCACCGGAGGCGAAGTCCGACTCGGTGGCTCCCTCGCTGGGCGCCGTGTTGGCGAGCCCGTCGGTGAAGAAGGACTGGTAGTAGGCGAGCGCCTCGACGTTGCTCTCGTCCTCGAACGTGAACTCGCTGCCGTCCTCGGAGACGATCTGGCCGCCGTTGGACCACATCAGGGGCAGGAGGGCCTGCCACGACCCCGTCCCGCCGGGCTGGAGGCTGATGCCGAATCGGGCACCGGCGTCCATGTACTGCTGGGCCATCTGCTTCAGGCCGTCCCAGTCCGTGGCCGGCTCGATGCCGGCTTCCTCGGCGAGGTCGGTGCGGTAGTAGACCAGGCGGGTCTCGACGTACCATGGCACGCCGTAGGAGACGTCGTCGACCATGGTGGTCTGCTGGGCCCCTTCGAAGAAGGAGTCGCCGTCGATGAGGTCCGGGGTGGGATCGAGTGCGCCCAGGCCGACGAACTCACCCATCCATGTGGTGCCCACCTGGGCCACGTCGGGGGCGGTCCCGGCTGCGATGGACGCGGTGAACTTGTCGTGCGCCGAGTCCCACGGCACCGGGGTCACGATGATGTCGAGGTCCGGGTTCTCCGCCACGAACTGGTCGGCGAGTGCGGGGAGGTTCTCGCCCTCCACGCCCATCGCCCACACGTTCAGGGTGCCACTGGCCGCTCCGTCGGCGATTGGCTCGGAGTCTCCGTTGCCGGTGGCGCCCCCGTTCTCGTCCCGGCCGCAGGCCGTGACCGAGATGGCCAACGCGGCTGTCAGTGCCACCAGGGCACGCATTCTGTTCTTCATGGGATCTCTCCTCCTCATGGATGGGTGTGATGGGCGGGTGGTTTCGGGCAACCGCACGACTGGCGGTGCACGAGGTGGGTGGGCAGGACGGTCCTGTGGTCCACGGGGTTGCGGGAAAGCATGTGGTGGAGGTGTTCGGCGGCCGTGGCCCCGAGTTGCGCAACGGGCTGCTTGACGGTGGTCAGGCCCGGCCGCAGGTATCGCGACACGCGGATGTCGTCCCAGCCCACGATGGAGACAGCATCGGGCACCTCGATGCCGTGCTCCTGGAGTTCGTGGACCAGGGCAACGGCGATTTCGTCGTTGCCGCACACGATCGCGTCGTGGGTGAGCCCGTCGGCCACCATCTGTCGAGCCATCCGGCGTCCGCTGTCCTCGTCCAGCTGGACTTCGGTGTTGGGGGGCACCTCGAGGCCTGCTTGTCGCAGTGCCCTGGTGAAGCCGCGGTAGCGGATGGCGATGTCTGATCCCCGGTCGACGGGCCCCAGGAATGCGAACCTCGTACGGCCCAGGTCGATCAGGTGCTGGGTGAGTGTTGCTGCCGAGTTGTCGTTCTCGGCGAAGATGGCCGGGACACCGGGAAGCTGGGTGCGTGCCACCGTGACGGTGGGCCGGCCGCGCGCCACCCGGGCCACCAGTTCGTCGTCGGCACCGCTCTTGGCAAGGAATGCCAGGGCGTCCACCTGACCTGCCATCCTGCGGATCCTGCTGCGGTTGTCGGTTCCCTGACCCACCTGGAGCACCACGACGGAGCAGTCCAGCTCACTGGCGCGCGCCTCGAATCCCACGGCCAACTCGGCATAGTAGCTGCCCGTGACCTGCGGGAGCACCATGCCGATGGAACAGATGCCGACGCCAGCCAGCGACTGCGCGGCGGCGCGGGGCACGTAGTGGAGCTCCTCGACTGCCTCCATGACGCGTAGGCGCGTGGGTTCGGTGATGCGGGGATCATCGCGCAGGGCCCGGGACACCGTGGACGCGGCAACGCCTGCGATGCGGGCGACGTCGTGGATGGTGGGCTGCATTTCGTGCTCCTCATGGGTGGGGGGCGGGCACTTCGTGCAAGCGATTGCATGACATTAACCCGAATTCTTCGTGCATGCAAGCGGTTGCACAGCACTCAATGAGGGGACGACCCCAGCGCCGACGGGGAAATCACGGCTGACAAGCGTGGCAACACTCCGGCCCCACTTGCGGAAAAATCCGGGGGCCCGGGCTCAGGTGAGGCGGGTCATCTCCACCGAGACGAACATGGTGGAACCGGCAGGTCCGGTGTAGATCCCCTTCAGGGGTGGCACGTCGGCGTAGTCGCGGCCCACCGCCACCTCCACGTGCGTGCCCCTGGGCTCGCTCTGGTTGGTGGGGTCGTAGCCCACCCACTCCCCGTCCCAGAACTGGACCCAGGCATGGGATTCCCCCACCATGGCCTCCCCGACAGGCGGATCATCCTTCTGGACCACGTAGCCGGAGACGTAGCGGGCCGGGATACCGATGGAGCGCAGGGCACCCAGGGTGATGTGGGCGATGTCCTGGCAGACACCCGCATTGTGTCCCCACACCTCGGCGGCGCGGGAGGTCACCTTGGTCACACCCGGGATGTAGTTGACCCGCTCCCGGATGCGTCGCACGATTGCCACCACGGCCTCGCGTGGATCAGCGGCGGTCTCGCGGACGGACCTGGCGATCCGCGCCACGTCCGGGTGCGGCGTGACGTAGGGAGTGAGGGTGAACATCTCCACGAACCCGTCCCGGACCCGGGGATCCTCCAGTCCGTCCCAGCCGGCAGACGCGCCGTCGTGGCCCACCGAGTGGATGTCCACCGTGGAGGTGGCCACCACCCTGAGTTCCTCGTGCGGTTCGTGCACCTCGAACGTGACCGTGGAGGTGCCCCAGTAGTCGCGGTACGGGTGCTGCCATGCCACCGGTTGGATGTCCAGCTTCGACGACAACACCAGTTGGCGCCGGGACGTCAGCGGGGTCATGCGCGCCTCGTTGAAGGACTGCGTGGCACCCCCGGGATAGGTGTAGCCGGTGGTGTGGACGATCCTGTACTGGCTCATCGGGCGCCTCCCACCCACTCGGCCGCGAGGGCCCCTTCGAAGTAGCGGGCGCTGATCGCCTCGGTGGCGCTCGAGCACGCGATCTGCAGTTGGGCCATCCGCTCCGGCAGGTCCACGAGGATCTCCTCGGGTGGCATGTAGTCCAGGGAGGAACGGGCGGCTCCCAGGGCGCGGATGGCAGGATTGTCCACCCGGTTGCGGGTGCCCTGCCGCTCCAGCCCCTCCAGCGCCTCCTCCGCCACCATGAGGGTGGCCACCACGGAGCGCGGGAACAGTAGGTCGCGCAACAGGAACTCGGCAGCGTCCCGGTCACCGGCCAGGGCGCCGTAACGCTGGACGAACGCGTGGTGGGCACCGCAGCCGCGCAGCACGTGCTGCCAGGCCCTCCGGGGGTTGGATGACAGGGCCGGGGTGGACAGCAGCCGGGCGGTCATGTCGACGCGCTCGATGCTGCGGCCCAGCTTGAGGAACAGCCAGCCCTCGTCGTGGCTCATCGTGTTGTCCGCCAGGCCGGCGATGACGGCGCAACGTTCCCGGATGAACTTGAACATCGAGGCGGGACGCATCCGCTGGAGTCGTCCACCCCGAACCGCCAGCCACGTGGTGTTGATCGACTCCCACACCTCGGTGGGCACCGTCTCGCGGGCCCGGCGCGCCGATTCGCGGGCCCCCTCCAGCGCGGTCAGGAACGAGGTCGGGGAGGTTTCGTCGTAGCACAGCAGCCGCAGGATGTCGGGGTGCTCGTCGTCGACGGGAGAGCCCATCAGCAGCAGCAGGTTGCGTGCCGCGGCGGCCTCGTCGACGTTGGGGTCGTCCATGCGCTGCTGCAGGTGCACGTCGGCCAGCCGGCAGGTGTCCTCGGCTCGCTCCAGGTAGCGGCCGATCCAGAACATGGAATCCGCGATGCGGCTCAGCATGGTGCCTCCCCGCTCCCGGTCTGCTGTTGCTGTTCGTGCTGCTGGCGAACCGGCTGGGCGTCGTTCATGGTGGTTTGCGGGACCGACGGCGGTTGCGCGATCAAGGCGGTGGCGGCGCCCTCCTCCGCCGGGTCTTGCGGCTGCGCCAGTACCCAGGTGTCCTTGGAGCCGCCACCCCGGGACGAATTGACGATCAGCTCGCCCTCCGGCAGCGCCACGCGGGTCAGCCCGCCCGGCAAGACGTAGATGTCGCCCTGGCCGGCGTTGACGATGAACGGCCGCAGGTCCACGTGCCGGGGGCGCAGTTCTCCGTCGATCATGGTGGGCACGGTGGACAGTTGCACCACCGGCTGCGCGATCCAGCCGCGCGCGTCCTTGAGAATGTTGGCGCGCAACTTGTCGAGCTCCTCGAGGCTGGCGTCGGGTCCGATCACGATGCCCTTGCCGCCGGATCCGTCCACGGGCTTGACCACCAGCTCCCCCAGCCGGTCCAGGACCTCCTCGCGGGCTTCGTCCTCC
>CAZPSO010000028.1:0-16360 GCA_964588895.1 uncultured Tessaracoccus sp. | reverse complement strand
AGTTCGGCATCGAGCAGGCCATGATGACCACGGTGCACAGCTACACCAACGACCAGAACATCCTGGACGCGCCCCACTCCGACATGCGCCGCGCCCGCAACGCCGCCACCAACATCATCCCCACCAGCACGGGGGCGGCCAAGGCCGTGGGCAAGGTCCTGCCGCAGCTGCAGGGCATCTTCGACGGCACCTCACTGCGCGTGCCCACCCCCGTCGGTTCCATCTCCGACGTCACCGCACTCCTGAAGCGCGAGGCCACCGCCGCCGAGATCAACTCCGCCATCGAGAACGCCGCCAACGGGCGCCTCAAGGGCATAGTGCGCTTCACCATGGACCCGATCGTCTCCAGCGACATAGTGGGCGATCCACACTCCGCCATAGTCGACGGACTGCTGACCAGCACCATGGGCAAGATGGCCAAGTTCTTCATCTGGTACGACAACGAGTACGGCTTCTCCAGCCGCATGGTGGACGTGCTCGAGATCATGGCCAAGGACCTCTGAGCTTCCCGCATGGAGGGCCAAGCGTGAAGGGGACGGACGCCCGTGCGCCGCTACGCACGCTGGAACGTCTGATCGAGGAGCAGGACCTGCAGGGCAAGCGCGTCCTCGTGCGGGTGGACTTCAACGTACCGCTCGAGCAGGGCGAGGACGGACTGCAGGTGGTGGACGACACCCGCATCCGGGCCGCGCTGCCCACCATCGACCAGCTGCAGGCCGCGGGTGCCACCCTGGTGCTGGTGAGCCACCTCGGACGCCCCAAGGGCGCGCCGGAGGACCGCTACCGCATGGCACCCGTGGCCAGGCGCCTGGGGGAGTTGCTGGGCCAGGAGGTGCGCTACCTCAAGACCGACGGGCCCGCCAGCCCCGAGCAGCAGCGTTTCGTGGAGTCCGCCGCCAGCGGCAGCATCACGCTGCTCGAGAACAGCCGCTTCGACGCCCGCGAGACGAAGAACGACCCGGAGATGGCCAGGACCCTGGCCTCCTACGCGGACTTCTACGTGAACGACGCCTTCGGCGCCGCCCACCGCGCGCACGCCACCACCGAGGCGGTGGCCCACCTGCTGCCCGCCGCAGCGGGCGGGCTCATGAGCCGTGAGCTGGAAGCGCTGCGCCGGCTGACGCACGACCCGGACAGGCCGTTCGTAGTGGTGCTGGGCGGCGCCAAGGTGAGCGACAAGCTCGGCGTCATCGAGAGCCTCATCGAACAGGCCGACGCCATCATCATCGGCGGCGCCATGGCCTACACCTTCGAACTGGCGAAGGGCGGCCGGGTGGGCGACTCGCTGGTGGAGCCAGATCTCGTGGAGACTGCGGCGCGCATCCTGGAGACCGCGCGGGAGCGGGGCGTCAAGCTGCTGCTACCGGCCGACTCGCTCTGCGCTCAGCGGCTGGAGTCGGACGCGCAGACGCAGGTCTTCCCCTCCGGCGACATCCCGGACGGCTGGTCCGGCTTCGACGTGGGCCCGAGGGCCACCGAGGAGTTCAGCGAGCTTCTGGAGGGCGCCCGCACCGTCTTCTGGAACGGGCCGCTCGGTGTGTTCGAGACGCCCCCGTTCCATACGGGCACCACCGCCATCGCCACGCTGGTGGCGGGCCTCGACGCGTACACGGTCGTGGGCGGCGGCGATTCCATCGCGGCGCTGGCGGCCACCGGCCTGCAGGACGAGATAGATCACGTGTCGACCGGAGGCGGCGCCTCGCTCGAGTTCGTGGAGGGCGTGGAGCTGCCCGGGGTCGCCGCACTGGAGGCGGACTGACCCTTGGGAGCCCCGGAGCTCTTCTACCTGGACAAGCAGCAGTTCGGCGAGGGAGCCACGGGCGTACGCGCCGACGTGGCCAACCTGAGCGGCGACTACACCTACCTGACCGACGGCTACTACGCCTCGCTCGACGCCGAGCAGGCGGGCCTGAGCGTGCTGCCCACCACCGGCGAGGCGCTGGACGCCTACGTGGCCGCCATCGCCATGGAGAAGGCGCGCCTGGCCGGCCTGCCCGTGCCCGAGCACCAGATAGTCACGGACCGCTTCCCTCCTCCTCCACTGATGGTCTACCCGCTCAACCCGTTCACGCTGGCGGGCGAGCTCCTGCTCGACGCCGCGGCCATAGAGGCGCGCAGGAAGGGCCTCACCTACACGGGCAAGTACGCGGTGCTGGCCCAGGTCATGCCGGCCGACTATCGGCTGGACGTACTCAGGTTGGTTCTGGGCCGCACCCTGGTCCCGCAGTACGAGGAGTACGGCGCGCGGCTCTTCGAGGTGTTCCGCCTGCCGCTCATGCGCGTGAGGGTCATCGTGACGCCGAAGGAGTACCTGCTCTCCGCCATCGAGCCTCTGCCGTTCGGCCAGCTCAGCGAGGAGGAGCGAGCGCTCCTGGAAGGGAAGGGCAGATGGCGCGCCTAGCCGTCTTCACCGAGCGTTACACCATCCGCTCCAGCGTCGAACTGACCGCGCTCACCAACTTCAGGCTGGCGGCGTTCGAGCAGGGCCACGAACTCGACTTCCTGTTCAAGAACGAACTCAAGTACCTAAAGAACTACGACGGCATACTCATCCGGGCGCTCACGGACCCGCTCAACACGAGCTACGTGGTGGCGCGACACGCCGAGCTGCTTGGCAAGCGCGTCCTGGATCACTCGAGCGCCATCCTCATCTGCTGCGACAAGGTCAACATGTACAAGCACCTGGAGGCGCACGGCGTGTCCATGCCCGAGAGCCGCTACCTCACGGAGGACGACCTCACGCCCTTCACGGCGGCCAGGCTGCTGGAGGAACTCGGCGCGCCCCTGGTGCTCAAGGCGCCCAACTCCAGCTTCAGCGCCTACGTGGACCGCGTGACCACCCCCGAAGAGTTCGTGAAGGTGGGGCGGCGCTTCCTCAGGCGGGCGGACCGCATCGTGGTGCAGCAGTACCTGCCCTCGGAGTTCGACTGGCGGGTAATAACCCTGAACGGCAGGGTGCTGGCCGTGGTCAAGTACGCCTTCGCGCCGGCGCAGTGGAAGCTCATGGACCGCACGGCCGAGGGCGAGTGGGCCAACGTGGTAGGCATCGATCCCGCCACTGCGCACCCCAAGCTGCTGGAGACCGCGCTAGCCGCCTCCAACTCCATCGGCACGAGCCTCTACGGCGTGGACCTCAAGGAGATCGACGGGGAGTACTACGTCATCGAGGTGAACGACAACCCCACCATCGCGGCGGGCGAGGAGGATCAGTCGAGCCCGGAGATCTACGCGGAGATCATCCGTCATCTTGCGAACGGTGACTGACGCTGCCCCAGCGCTCGAGGAGCACCAGCGCCTGCAGCGGGTTCCTCGGGTCGCGGCTGGCCTCGTCGAAGCGGGAGCGCTTGATGGCCAGGTGCACGTTGTCCGTCCGGTCCGCGCCTTCCACCAGCAGCGGGTCGTGCAGGTAGAGGTGATCGGCGTCGAAGCCGGTGATCACCACCCAGCGGCCCGCTGAAGGCGCCTCGCCCTCGCGCGAGTCGAGGCCGTAGAGCGAGGCCAGGGCGATGGCGCCATCTTCCAGGGCCTCCACTACGTCCGCGTGACTGAAGTCGCGCGTGTCGACCTTGCCCCCCAGGCTGCGCATCTCGCGCTCGAAGCCCTCATGTGCGGTGCGCACGACCTCGCGGGCCTCCCCCGTGACCAGGTCCGCGAAGGGCACGCCCAGCGACGGCGTGATGACCCGTGAGTGGAAACCGCGGCGCAGCGCCGCCACGGCCAGGCCATGGGGCGAGAGGCCGCCGTCGTCCGCCATGTAGAAGGTGGAGGTGGACTCGCGCCACACCGTCAACTCCAGCCAGCCGTCCAGCGGCACGGGGTAGCCGTGGTAGCGCATGGCCATCATCAGGCTGGCCGAGCCGCTGGTGAAGCTCAGGCTCTGCGGGTGGAACGGCACGCCCCGCACGGTGGCCCCACCGGCCACGAAGCGCTTGAGCAGGCGCAGGGCGGCCGCGTGGTCCTGGTAGTAGTCGTCGGTGCGGCCGCGCACGCTGTAACCCGCCTGCTGGTAGAGCGCGAGTGCGGCGCTGTTCTCCTCACGCACCTCGAGGCGCATGACCACCACGCCGCGCTCACGCGCACCCGCCTCGGCGGCGTCCAGCAGCAGCTTGGCTACTCCCCGGCCGCGGAAGCGCGGGTCGACCACCATGGAGTAGAGGCGCGCGCTGTCGAAGCCGTGCCGGAACAGCACCACTGCGTCGCCGACCACGGCGTCGCCTACCTCCGCCACCCAGATCTCGGCGCTGTCGCGCGCCAGGAGGCGGGAGAGCCCGGCGCGGGTCATCCGGTCGCCGGGGAAGCCCTGCTCGAGTTCCACCAGCGCGTCCAGGTCCCGGCGCGTGGCGCGCCGGATCCGTACCTGGCCCGCGCCGGTGGGGGCTCGACTCACGACCCCTTGGCCTCCTTGATGGCTTCGGTGAGCGCAGGAGCGATCTGGGTCACGTCGCCGACGATGCCGTAGTCCACGATGCGGAATATGGGGGCGTCGGCGTCCTTGTTGATGGCCACGATGACCTTGGAGCGGTTCATACCCGAGAGGTGCTGCACCGCGCCGGAGATGCCCAGGGCGATGTAGAGCTCGGGCGCCACCGACTTACCGGTCTGCCCCACCTGCTCCGCGTACGGGCGCCAGCCGGCGTCGACCACGGCGCGGGTGGAGGCCACCCCGGCGTTGAGCGCGTCGGCCAGGGGCTCCACCACCGCGGTGAAGGAGTCCGCCGAGCCGAGACCGCGGCCGCCCGCCACCACGACGCCGGCCTCCTCCAGCTTGACGCGTCCGCCGCTGGCGGCGGCCCGTTCGCCCACCTGTACACGGTTGGCGTTGGCGTCCAGCTGCGGCAGGGCGCTGGTGACGCTGCCGCCGGGCTGCGGCTCCGCCACTTCGAACACGTTGGGCTTGACGGTTATTACGGTGGCCGAGCCGCCCACGGTCTTCACCGTCTCGGTCACGCGGGAGAGGTAGCTGTAGCGCACGGCCTCGTACGCGCCGGCGGAACCGCCGACCTGGATGACGTCCTCCAGTAGCGCGGCACCTAGACGCACGGCCACGCGGGGGGCCACGCTCTGGCCCAGCCGGTTGGCCGTCATCAGCACGGTGTCGGCGCCCGCCTGCTGGGCGGCCTGCTGCACCACCGCGGTGACCGCCTCGGCCCTCACGGGCTCGAGCTCGGCGGAGCTGAAGCTGTAGACCTGGCCCACGTACTCGGCCATCTGAGTAGCGGCGGACTCCGGTCCGATGACCGCGGCCGCGATCTGGCCGTCGCCGGCCAGCTGCCGCGCCACCGTCACCAGTTCACGCGCGCTCTTGGGTAGGTTGCCGCCTGGGGCTGTGGTGACTAGTAGGATCATGACTCTCTCCTGAGGGCCCTCACAGGACCTTCGCTTCGTTCTGGAGCAAGCGGACGAGCTCGGCCGCGGCGGTGGCGGCGTCGCCCTCCACCATCTTGCCCAGGCGCTCGCGGGTTTGGATCTTCTGGTCGACTATCTCGGTGAGGCCGGTTACGCTGCCGAACTCATCCAGGTTGCGCTTGGCGAGCTCCTTGCGCTTGGCCTTCATGATGTTCGGCAGGGTGGGGTAGCGCGGCTCGTTGAGACCCTGCTGCGTGGTGACGACCGCGGGCAACGGCAGGGTGAGGCTCTCGTGCCCGTCGTCGGTGTCGTGCTCCACCTTCAGGCTGCCGTCCGCCAGTTCCAGCTTGGTGGTCCAGTCGGAGTGCGGCCAGCCGAGGACCTCCGCCAGCGCCGGCCCCAGGGCGGCGCTGTCCCAGTCCGCCTGCTTGCCGCCCACGAGCACCATCTCCGCGCCCTCCTCCTTGACCACTTCCGCCAGCACGCGCGCCTGGCTTATGGGGTCGAGGTCCACGTCGGTTTCCACGTGGACGGCGCGGTCCGCGCCCAGGGCGAGGGCGGTGCGGATGGCCTCCTCGTAACGGGCGGGGCCGAGCGCCAGCGCCACGATCTCCACGTCGTGACCGGCCTCGCGGAGCCTGATGGCCTCCTCCACCCCGTACTCGTCCATGCCGTCGATGACGAACGTGACGCCCTCTAGTTCCACCCCACCCACCCCGGCCCTTATACGGGCCTCGGCGTCGGGTACCTGCTTCAGGACGGTGATCAGCTTCACTCTTTCCTCCAATGGCCTCGGTGGCCGAATGACTGCGCTAGGTGATGGGGGTACCGCGCTAACGAGGTGGGCGTTCGCCCCCTCCGGCGACCCTCATCCACACCTCATTGTAGGACGTGCCGGGCGATGACCACCCGCTGGATCTCGTTCGTGCCCTCGTAGATCTGGTTGAGTTTGACGTCGCGCATGAGCTTCTCCACCGGGTACTCGTTCATGTAGCCGTAGCCGCCGAAGACGTTGATGGCCTCCTGGGCGGCGTCGAACGCGCTGTCCGAGGCGTACGCCTTGGCTATGGCGGCGGCCTCGGCGTGAGGCCTGCCGGTGTCCGCCAGCCACGCCGCGTGCCAGGTCTGCCAGCGGGCGGTCTCGAGCGCGATCTTCATGTTGGCGATCTTGAACTGGATGGCCTGGAACTGCGCGATGGGGCGCCCGAAGGCCTCCCGCTCGTTGGCGTACTTGGCCGACTCGTCGAGGGCGCGGCGCAGCACGCCTACCGCCCCGGCCGCCACGGGGATGCGCGTCTTGTCCAGCGTGCGCATGGCTATCTTGAAGCCGTCGCCCTGCTCGCCCAGCATGTTGCCAACCGGCACACGCACGTCGTCGAACACCATCTCGTACGTGGGGCTGGCGCGCTGACCCAGCTTGCCGTGCAGCTTGTTGGTGGAGAGACCGGGCCGGTCGTTCTCCACCACCACCGCCACGGTGCCCTTGTGCTTCAGCGCCGGGTCGAAGCTGGCGAACACCACGCTGAAGTCGGCCACGCCCCCGTTGCTGATCCAGGTCTTGGTGCCGGAGATGACTATCTCGTCCCCGTCGAACACCGCGCGGGTGCGCAGGCCGCCGGCGTCGGAGCCGTTGTTCGGCTCGGACAGCGCGAAGGCGGCCAGGCGTGGGCCCTCCACCAGCGGCGTGAGGAAGCGCCTCTGCTGCTCGGGCGTGGCGGCCAGGAGGAGGGGCATGATGCCGAGTTCGGAGGCCATGAGGATGGTGTAGATGCCCATGCAGCCGTAGCCGAACTCCTCGCCGATGAGCGCCTCGTCGAGCATGGAGAGCCCCAGACCGCCGGCCGCCTCGGGCACGCTCACGTTGAGGAGGCCCACCTCGTGCGCCGCCTCCACCACCGTGGCGGGGTAGGTCTCCTCGCGGTCGTGCTGCGCCGCGATGGGGATCACGTTGTCTTTCACGAAGCTCCGCGCCAGCGCCTGGATCTGCTTCTGGTCGTCCGACAGTTCGAATCCGATCATCGCTGACTCCTCCTATGAACGCCGCTAGGGGTTCGTTATCTCTCCAGTTCGCGGTAGATCTGGCGGTGGATCACCATGCGCTGGATCTCGCTGGTGCCCTCGTATATCTCGGTGACGCGCGCGTCGCGGAAGTAACGCTCCACCGGGTAGTCCTTCGTGTAGCCGTAGCCGCCCAGCACCTGGATGGCGTCGTGCGTGACCTTGCTCGCGGTCTCGGACGCCACCAGCTTGGCCATGGCCGCCTCGCGGTTCACACGGAAGCCGCGGTCCTTGAGCCAGGCGGCCCGGTACGTGAGCAGCCGCGCGGCCTCTATGCCGGTCAGCATGTCGGCCAGCTTGAAGCCTATGGCCTGGAACTCGTGGATGGCCTTGCCGAACGCGGTGCGCTCCGCCGCGTAGTCGCGCGCTGCCTCGTAGGCAGCCCGGGCGATGCCCACCGACTGGGCCGCTATACCGATGCGGCCGCCGTCTAGGCCGGCCATGGCTATCACGAAGCCGTTGCCGGGAGCCCCCAGCACCGCCTCCTCCGGCACCAGGCAGTCCTCCAGCGTGACCGTGGTGGTAAGAGCCGCATGCTGCCCGAGCTTCTCCTCCGGCTTGCCGAAGATCACACCCGGCGTGTCCTTCTCCACTAGGAAGCAGGTCACGCCCCGGGCGCCCACCTGCATGTCGGACTTGGCCAGCACCAGGTACAGCTGCGCCTCGCCGCCGGAGGTGATCCACGCCTTGGTGCCGTTCAGCAGCCAGCCGCCTTCCGTGCGCTCCGCCCGGGTGGTGATGGCGGCCGCGTCGGAGCCGGCGTGCGGCTCCGAGAGGCAGAACGCCCCGATCCACTCGCCACTCGCCAGTCTCGGCAGGTAGCGCCTGCGCTGCTCCTCGGTGCCGTGCTTGAGGAGCAGGCTCTGGGGCAGGCCGTTGGTGACGCTCATGATGGTGGCGTGCGAGGCGTCCACCGCGGCTATCTCCTCGAGCAGCACCACGTAGCTGAGGGTATCGAGCCCGGCTCCGCCGTACTCCTCGGGGGTGAGCATGCCGAGCAGGCCCAGCTCGCCCATCTGCCCGAGCGTCTCCCAGGGGAAACGCGGCTGGCGGTCGAGTTCCGCGGCCACGGCGCCGATCTCCGCTCTAGCGAAGTCGCGCACCGCACGCTGCATCTGGATGAGGTCTTCCGGTAATGAGAAATCCACTTATCAAGGTCTCCGGCAGGCACGTACGCCCCAGGGAGTATAACTGCGCCCGCCGCTCGGCCCCGGCCGAATTAGACTGAGTACATGAACGTCAAAGAGTTGCTACTTCGCATGCCCGCCGCCGTGCGCCTGGACGAGGGCGCCCCCGACGCCGTCATCCAGTACGAGACCTCCGAGCCCGTTTATCACGTCATCCAGGGCGGCGCCGTGGAGGCGCACGAGGGCCAGGCACCTGCGCCGGACGTGTCCATCAAGGTCAGCGACGACAACTTGGAGAAGCTCCTGCGCGGCGACCTGAACCCGATGACGGCCATGTTCACCGGCAAGCTGAGGGTCAAGGGCAACGTCGGCCTGGCGCAGCGCCTACTGGGGATGGTGGACCGCCAGAAGCTCGAGGCCGCCCGCGACGAGATACTTAGGAACGAGAACGCCTGACGCGCCTGTCCTCGCAGGGCGGGGCTCAGGCGCCGTAGAACTCCACCTCGTGGCGCTTGTACGCGCCGCCCTCGTACTCGAACACGGCGGAGAACACGCCGGGCCTATCGAGCCAGGGCAGGAAGTGCCGGTCGCCCTCCCAGAGCGGCAGGTCGGCCAGCTCGGCGGTGGGCACCCAGAAGAGGTCGCCCTCGCGTGACGGGGTGGGCGTGCCGCTGAAGCGCGTGACCACGTAGACCCAGACGTACCAGTCCACCTCCCCCTTCTCGAAGCGCGGGAAGGTGATGAAACCCTTGAGGTCGGCGGCCAGCACGGTCAGCCCGGCCTCTTCGAGGACCTCGCGCCGCATGCAGGCGTCGGGCGATTCGCCGGGCTCCAGCTTGCCGCCGAGCCCGTTCCAGGTACCGGCGTGCAGGTGCGTGGGGTCGCCGCCGCGCCTAAGCATGAGGGTCTCGTGGCCGCGCCGCACGTACGCCAGCGTGGCGAGCTTCAGTCCCACTCCGTCCGCCCTTCCCGCTCTTCGGTCCGTCCGTCCGCCCCTAACTTCGCCAGGAGCAACTGCAGCAGCTCGGGGGCGTCGTGGAGCTCACCGCCCCTCTCCCGCCTAACCCTCACCCGGCGCGCGGGGACGCCGCCCCTGCCGAGGAGCCAACGAGCCAGGTACTCCACGGCGGCGCTCTCCGATCCAGCTACCGAGCTCGGGGCGTTAAGGGTGACCCGCTCGCGGCGCCCCGCGGCCGACTCCAGCACGAGCAAGAGCTCGAAGCCGGCGCCCACGCGCTTGACGAAGACCTGCTCCAGCCGGTCCGCCCGCACTTGGCGCTCAGCCGCCCGCGGCTGCTGCTGCCTCGCGGTCCAGGCCGAAGGCGGTGTGCACCGCCGCCAGGGCCGCCTGACCGAACTCGGCCGGGATGAGGACGCTGATGCGCACCTCGCTGGTGGTGATCATGTCGATGTTGGCCCCCACGCCGGCCACGGCCTCGAACAGCGTGGCGCCGATGCCGGGCGTGGAGCCTATGGCCACGCCCACCACGGATATCTTGGCCACGTCGCGGTCCACGTCCGCGTGCGCGCCCCACTCGTTCAGCACGGGAGCCAGCGCCTCCAGCGCTTCCGGCACCACGTCGTCCGACACGATGAACGCCATCTGCTGGCGGCTGTCGCCCGCGCCCCTCACCCCCTGGATGATCATGTCCACGCTCACCTTGGCGGCGGCCAGCGCCTGGAACAGGCGGGCGGCTACGCCGGGCTTGTCGGGCACGGAGTGGATGTCGATGCGGGTGTGCCCCGTGTCGAGGGCCACCCCGGTGACGGGTTTGTCGGTGAACATGCTGCCCTCCTGGAACTTGGCGCGGTCCACTACCAGCGTACCCGCAACGGGGCTGAACGACGATCTGACGTGGATGGTCACGCCGTAGCGCCTGGCGTACCAGACGCTGCGCGGGTGGAGCACCTTGGCGCCGTGCGAGGCGAGCTCAAGCATGGCCGTGTAGTCGACCGCCTGGAGCTTGCTGGCGCGTTCCACGCGGTGAGGGTCGGCGGTGTACACACCGTCGGTGTCCGTGAAGATCTCGCACTCGTCCACGCCGAGGGCCGCGGCGAGCGCCACCGCGGTGGTGTCCGAGCCGCCGCGGCCGAGCGTGGTGATGTTGCCGGCCGCGTCCCGCCCCTGGAAACCGGCCACCACGGCCACGTCGGTCTGCTCGAGCGCCGCCAGCACCGGCCTGTGGTCTACCCGCACGATACGCGCCGCGCCGTGGTTGGAGTCCGTGAGGAAGCCCGCCTGGGGCCCGGTGAAGGAGCGGGCGCTAACGCCCCTCTTCAGTAGCGCCAGCGTGAGAAGGGCCGCGGACTGCTGCTCGCCCGTGGCCAGTAGCGCGTCGAGCTCCCGGCGTGAGGGCCTCTTGGTCAGCTCGCGCGCCATGCCAATGAGCCTGTCGGTGGTGCGCCCCATGGCGGACACCACCACCACGACCTTCTCGCCCGCCTGAACGGCGCGGCCTATCCGCTCGGCCACCTTGTCTATGCGGTCTATGTCGCCGACGCTGGTGCCGCCGAACTTCTGCACCCGGGTGGGCCAGGGTGGTGCTGGCCGCTCCCCGCTCTCACCGGAGTAGCGCGGTTCATGCGTGGGAGCGGAGTCGACTGGGCGCATATATAACGTGGGAGCTTACAACCCACGGCCCGCGGAGCGCTACTCCCTCGTCGTCCGCGGGCGAACGGGGCTTACGTGGACCTCTGCAATAATCGGACTCATGAACCGAGCTGCCGCCGACACAGGCGCCTCCCCATCCCCTCTCCGCGTGGCCGTGGTCGGTGCCGGCCCGGCCGGCTTCTACGCCGCCGAGGCGTTACTGAAAGGGCGCGACGACGTAAGCGTCGACCTGCTGGACCGTCTGCCCACCCCGTACGGCCTCGTCCGCTTCGGGGTCGCTCCCGATCACCAGAAGCTCAAGTCCGTCACGCGGCTCTACGAACGCACGCTGGGCGACGAGCGCCTGCGCTACCTGGGCAACGTCGAGTTCGGGCAGCACGTCACGTTAGGCGACCTGAGGCGGCATTACCACGCGGTGGTGATCGCGGTCGGCGCGCCGGCAGATCGGCGGCTGGGCATCCCGGGTGAGGACCTGCCGGGCAGCCTCTCCGCCACCGAGTTCGTGGCCTGGTACAACGGGCTGCCCGATCACGCGGACCTGCACGTGCCGCTGGACGCCACCACGGCCGTGGTCATCGGGGTGGGCAACGTGGCCATCGACGTGACCCGGGTGCTCGCCAAGAGCGTGGACGAACTGGCGCAGACCGACATGGCCGATCACGCCATCGAGCACCTGAAGAGCTCCACCATCGAGGAGATCGTCATCGTCGGCCGGCGCGGCCCCGCGGAGGCCAGGTTCACCACCAAGGAGCTGCGCGAGCTGGGGGAGCTGCTCAATGCGGACATTTATGTAGACGAAGACGATCTGGTGGTGCCCGCCGCCAGCCGGGCCGCCATAGCGGGCGACGTCAACGCCCAGAAGAACCTCGAGGTGCTGGAGGGGTTCGCCGGGCAGGTCCCGGAGGGCAAGCCGCGCCGCGTGCGCATCCGCTTCCTGCTCTCCCCCGTCGAGATCCAGGGCGACGGCAGGGTCGAGCGGATCGTCTTCGAGCGCAACCGGCTGGAGGAGCGGGACGGAGGCTGGGTGGCGGCCGTGCCGACCGGCGAGCGTGAGGTCATCGAGGCCCAGCTCGTCTTCCGCTCCGTGGGCTACCGCGGCACGGCGCTGCCGGGCCTGCCGTTCGACGAGCGCGCCGGGGTCATCCCCAACGAGAGCGGCAGGGTGTCAGGCGCTGGTGAGAGCGTGCCAGGCGTATACGTGGCCGGCTGGATCAAGCGGGGCCCGAGCGGCGTCATCGGCACCAACAAGGCCGACGCCATGGAGAGCGTGAGGGCGCTGCTGGAGGACGCCGCTGAAGGTCTGCTGCCGGAGCCGCCCGAGCCCACGCGGGAGGCCGTGGACGCCCTGCTGCAGGAGCGCGGCGCGGATCCGTTCGGCACCGCCGAGTGGTTCCGGCTGGACGCCGTGGAACTGCAGGCCGGCGAGGCGCAGGGTCGGCCCCGGGTCAAGATCGTGGCGGTGGAGGCCATGCTGAGAAGGGGCCGCGGCTAGCGCTTGAACAGGCTGGCTTAGGGCCCGGTTCATACTCTTCATCATTCCTGGTACTATGCCGTCGCATAACGCGCAACCAGCGCATAGAGCGAGGTTCGAGGACGTGTCGGATAGCCCAACCGTACCCGGCTCGCCACCGCGTTCCCCACAGGGAACCGGCGGCGCAGCAGAACTACCATCCGGGCCGCCACTACTGAGCATCCAGAGCTTGGTCAAGGATTTCGGCGGCTTGCGAGCCGTGAACCATTGCAGCTTCGACGTGGCGCGGGGCAGTATCACCGGCCTCATCGGGCCGAACGGCGCTGGCAAGACCACGCTGTTCAGCCTGGTCTCCGGCTTCTACGTGCCGGACTCCGGCCGCGTGTTCCTGGACGGCGAGGACGTCACCGGCCTGCCGTCGCACCTGATCTTCCGCAAAGGTCTCTCGCGCACGTTCCAGATCCCGCGGGAGCACAAGAGCATGACGGTGACCGAGAACCTGATGCTGGTGCCCAAGGGGCAGATCGGCGAGCGCTTCTGGAACCCCGTCATAAGGCCCGGCGCGGTGCGCCGGCAGGAGCGCCAGCTGCGTGAGAAGGCGCGCGAGGTGCTCGAGTTCGTGGATCTGAGCCACATGGCGGATCAGCCCGCGGGCGCCATGTCCGGCGGCCAGAAGAAGCTCCTCGAGCTGGCGCGCACGCTGATGGCCGACCCTAAGATCGTGCTGCTGGACGAGCCCGCCGCCGGCGTCAACCCCACGCTCATGGGCAAGATCCGCGAGAAGATCGAGCAGCTCAACCGCGAGCGCGGCATCACGTTCCTGCTCATCGAGCACGACATGCCGCTCGTGATGGGCCTCTGCAACCCCGTGGTGGTAATGAACCAGGGCAGCAAGCTCGTCTCCGGTCCGCCCGAAGTGGTGAAGACCGACCCCCGCGTTCTCGAGGCGTACCTGGGAGGGCAATATGCCACTCTTGACGGTTGAGAACGTGGTCTCCGGCTACGGCGAGATGCAGGTGCTGAACGGCGTGAGCCTGACCGTGGGCCAGGACGAGATCGTCTCGATAGTGGGCCCCAACGGCGCCGGCAAGTCGACCGTCATGAAGCTGGTGTTCGGACTCCTGAAGCCGTGGGAGGGCGCGGTCACCTTCGGTGGGGAGACCATCTCCGGCATGGCACCCGAGAAGCTCGTCAGGCTCGGGCTCTCTTACGTGCCCCAGGTGGATAACGTCTTCCCCAACCTCACCGTCGAGGAGAACCTCGACATGGGCGGGTACACGCGCACGGGCAGCCTGGACGAGCAGAAGGAGCGGGTGTACGAGCTCTTCCCCCGCCTGGCCGAGAGGCGGCGGCAGCGCGCCGGCAAGATGTCGGGCGGCGAACGGCAGATGGTGGCCATGGGCCGCGCCCTTATGCTCGACCCCAAGCTGCTCATGCTTGACGAACCGTCCGCCGGCCTCGCGCCGCTCCTCGTCGACATGATCTTCGAGAAGGTGAAAGAGATCAACGAGGCAGGTGTTGCAGTGCTGATGGTGGAACAGAACGCCAAGAAGTCGTTGGCCTTGGCAAACCGCGGTTACGTGCTGGCCACGGGACAGAACCAGGTGGACGGACCCGGCGAGAAGCTCCTGGGCGACCCCGAGGTCGCGCGCCTCTACTTGGGGGGTTGACGCAGATGCAAGAGAGTACCGCCCTGGAGCTCCGGCCCGGCGAGCGCCTGAGGAACGTCCTCACGAGCCGCGCCTTCATGGTCGTCGTGCTGGTGCTGCTGCTCATCGGCTTCATCATCGCGGCGCAGGTGAAGGGCGTTACGGCCAACTCGCTGCTATCGCTCTTCGTGCGCGGCACCCTGCTGGGCGGCACCTTGGCGCTCGGCGCCGTGGGCGTCACCCTGGTGTTCGCAGTTCTCAAGATGGCCAACTTCGCCCACGGCGACACCATGACGTTCGGCGCCTACCTCGGGCTGCTGGTCATCATGCTGTTGCCGAAGGGGCCGCCCCTGGCGCCCTTCTCGTTCGGTTACGAGTTCCTGCTCGCGCTCGTGATAATCGTGCCACTGATCGGGCTGCTGACGTTCGGGCTGGATCAGCTGCTGTTCCGTCCGCTTCGTAAACGGCGGTCCCAACCGATCATGTTCGCCATGGCGGCACTCGGCCTGGCCTTCGGCCTCCGCAGCCTCGTCTACATCTTCTGGGGCGCGGACTTCACCTTCTACTACGTGGGCCGCGCGCGGCCCGCGGTCGAGCTGTTCGCGGGCGTGCGGGTGCGGCCCGACCAGCTCTTCATCCTGGGCCTGGCGTTCGTGCTGATCGTGGCGGTGTACCTCCTGCTGGAGCGCACCAAGATCGGCAAAGCCATGCGCGCCACGGCCGACAACCCGGACCTGGCCCGCGTCAGCGGCATCGACACCAACCGCGTGATCCTCTGGACTTGGCTGATCGGCGGCGGGCTGGCCGCGGCCGGGGGCATGCTCTACGGGCTGGACGTGCAGCTGCGCCCGGAGATGGGCTGGTGGCTGCTGCTGCCGCTGTTCGCCTCGGTGATCCTGGGCACCCTCGGCAACGCCTACGGCGCCCTCGCGGGTGCGTTCATCATCGGCATCGTGTGGCAGATGAGCAGCGCGTTCATCAACCCCACCTACGGTCACGGCATAGCGTTCCTGGTCATGGTGCTGGTGCTTCTGGTGCGCCCACAAGGCCTCTTCGGCGGGAGTAAGTAACATGACGCCTCTCCTGATCAGCAAGTCCGTCCTGCTGGCCGTGCCGCTCTGGCTCGTCATATCCACGCTGCTCCCCATCAGGTCATCGTGGCTCAAGCACCTGGTGGCCCTCGTCGTCGGCTTCGGGCTGGCGGCGCTCGCCAACCTGTTCCTCCCCGTCGGCGGCCTCTCGTACATCACCACCTTCATCCTCATGGCCGGCATCTACTCGGTGCTCTCCCTCGGCCTCAACGTGCAGTGGGGCTACACGGGCCTGTTCAACATCGGCATCGCGGCGTTCTTCGCCATCGGCGCCTTCACCAGCGCCCTCGTCACCACCGAGATGCCCACCGGCATCAACGCCACCTTCACGCAACAGGCCATGGGTCTGGGTCTGCCGTTCTGGGTCGGCCTCGTGGCCGCGGGCCTGGTGGCCGGCGTCCTCGCCTGGCTCATCGGCAAGCCGACGCTAAGGCTGCGCGACGACTACCTGGCCATAGCCACCATCGGCATCGCCGAGCTGGTGCGCCTCGTGTTCCAGAACGAACGCTGGCTGGCGAACGGCCCACAGCCGCTACGCGGCATCCCGCAGCCGCTCGCCTGCCTGGCGGGCGACGGCTGCGGATGGCTGCCGGGCTTCGTCAACGATTTCTTCGCGCCCCTCACGGCGCGCGACTACCCGTACATCTACGTAGCCATCGTGGCGCTGGTCCTCTACCTGATCTACCGCGTGCTCGAGCGCGCCATCCGGTCGCCGTGGGGTCGCGCCCTGCGCGCCGTGCGCGAGGAGGAGGCGTCCGCGGCCATGAACGGTAAGGACGTCGCTGCGTTCCGCATGCAGTCGTTCGTGGTCGGCGCCGTCATCATGGGTATCGGCGGCGGCCTGTACGCGCACTACGTGGTGTCCATCGACTACGGGCACTTCGACCCGCTCTACGGCACATTCCTCATCTGGGTGATGCTCATGCTCGGCGGCAGCGGCAACAACCGCGGTGCCATCCTGGGCGCGTTCGTGGTGTGGGGCATCTGGTCCGGCACCAGCTTCGCCG